>JBJTKE010000623.1:0-4195 GCA_046096285.1 Chloroflexota bacterium | reverse complement strand
GCACCATGGGCCCGGCGGCCGCGGGCGGGTCAGCCGCGGGCGGCGGGGATGGCGTCACGCAGTTCCGCCGGGCCCTTGGGGCTGGTGTCGCGGCCGAGCACCTGGTTGAGCTCCTCGCGGGACGTGAGGCCGCGGCCGGTGACCCACGCGCGGAACGCGGGCCAGGTGAAGTCGGCATCGCCGCCCGCGGCGCTGGCGGCGCCATCGGCCGATGCGGTGGAGGCGGTGGAGGCGGCGCGCTCCCGGCCCGCGCCGAGTTCGATCGGCGCGCGGTCGACCGGGCGCCCTCCCCGGCGCGGCCGCGGGCGGCGGGCGTGGCGGGCGTGGCGGGCGTGGCGGGCGCGCCGGCCTCCTCGTCCCCCGGTTCGCGGAACTGCGCGCCGTAGCCGAGCGCGTTCAGCGCCCGGCCGATGGCCTTCGTCTCGGCCTTCTCGATGTAATCGCCGAAGTCGCCCGGGGTCTCGCTGCCGTAGCCGGTGGCGACGCCGCCGCTGGGCAGGGTGACGGTGGCCTTGAAGATGGCGAGCGCGGGCTCGATCCGGACGTGCTCGGTCTCGATCCGGGCGTCGGGATGCTCGGTGCGGAGCCAGAGCAGACGCCACTTCACGTCGAGGTACTCGCCGCTGGCGCCGCGGCCCCGCAGTTGCCGCAGGTACGGCGTGGGGTCGAATCGCGTGCCCGGCGCGACCTCGCGGAGCGCGCCGGGCTCCCCGTCGCCCGCGGGCGCCATGCCGTCGTAGCCTTCGCGCTCCATGCCGCCCTCCGTGGCCCCGTGTCGGCCGGTTCTCAATGCGTCACGCGTCGCGCGCCTTGCTGTCGCCCGGCGCCGCGCGCGGTGATTCCCTCCAGTATAGTAGTAAAACGCATGTTCTACAAGCACGGCGGGTGGGCGGGCACGCCAGATGGGTTCAACCCCGGCGCGAGGCCGGACCAATGGCGCGGCGCCGCTCGGCCGCGAGCTCGCGCGCGCTCTCGTACAGGATGGAGTCGGGCAACAGCCGCTTCTGCAGCAGTCGCCGGGTGTCCGGATCGGCTTCGCAGAAAGCCGCGTCATCCCCGGATGGCCGGGCGGTCACGTTCGAGCGCGGCTCCGCGAGCGGCGGCCAGCCCTGGAGATGCGCCAGCGTCTCCAGATCACGCCAGAGCGATTCGGTGATGCCGATCCACCTCAGCTGCTCCAGGCGCGCCAGCGCAACCCGGAGCGCCCGCTCGTGAAAGGCAGGGTCATGCACGCCGGCGGGCCAGGCGTGCTCGGTCACCAGGCCATTCAGGTCAGCGCCGAGCAGGATCGTCTGCACCGGCATCGTCCAGCCGTGGAACCGGCTGGTCTCGTCCCGGACCAGGTCGCGCAGCGGCCGCGCCAGCGCCTCTTCGCAGAGCGGTCGATCCGAGTCCGGCATCGCCGGGCGCCGCGCACGTTGCCGCAGGTAGCGGTAGTGGGACAGGGTTCGCTCCAGCGGATCGCGCAGCGTCATGATCGGCGCCCAGCCCGCCGGGTCCGCCATCCAGGGCTCGACCTCGTGCCACGAGACGTGCCCGTGGAGCATGGCGACGTCAGGAGGGAGCGGTTCCGGGGTCGCATGGGGAAACCCATGGTGGCCGCGGGACTGCAGCTCCGTGGCGGCGAGCGCCCGGTTGATCGCAACGGTCGCGCTCGTGGAGCCGGTTTTCGGCGGCTTGATGAAGAGCAGGCGCCTGCCGATCATGCGGGACCTCCCACCGGGCTGCCCGGACTCCCGCCCGCCGCCGGACATCGCCTCGATCCGCCACCGAGGCTCCAGCCACTGCACGCGCCCATGCCCTCACCTCCCCGCACGGGCGGCCCAGCCAGCCTCCGCCGGATCGCCGGCAACCACCATGCGATGGCGCTCCGCCGCGATCTCCCGGGCCGCCTCGACCAGCAGGCAGTCGGCGGCGAGCCGGTCCTGCAGCATCCGGCGGGCGGCGTGGTCCAGGTCGGCGGAGGGGTCGTCCGGAACCGGTTCCGGCGGGGCCGCATTGAGGCGCGCCGGAGCAAACGGGGGCCAGCCCTGGCTCGCCGCCAGCGTTTCGAGATCGCGGTCCAGCGTCTCGACCAGCCCGATCCAGGCCAGGTGTTCCAGCCGCTCCAGCGCGAGCACAAGCGCCTGCCGGGTGAACCCCGGGCCAGGCAGGGATGCCATCATCGGCCTGCCCAGACGGTTCACCGGGAGCCCGGTTCCGAGGTAGAACGTCTGCACCGGCATGGTGGAGATGAAAAACGTGCTGGATTCGTCCCGGATCAACTCGCTCAGCGGCCGGGCCGCCGTCTCGAGGCACGCCAGCTTCACCTGCTCCGGCAGATCGAGCCTGCGGCTGGAGCGCTGGAGATACCGGTAGTAGGAGAAGACCCGCTCCAGCGGATCGCGGAACGTGGCAATCGGTACCCACTCGTCCCGGCGCGTCAGGTCCTCTCCATATCTGCCCCAGGTGGCGTGCGCCTGCCGGAACCCCCGCGCCTGGCCGACCCGGTGCGCCTCCTCCTGCAGCGCATTGCGGACCAGCACCGCCACGGAGGTCGAGGCCGTCTTCGGGATGCGGAGGTAGGCCAGCCCCGGCCGCGGCTCGCCCTCGGCGGCGCCCGCGCCGCCTGCCGCCACGCCCCGGTCCGCTGCGGGTATGCTCATCCCGTCACCAGCCCGCGCGCCCAGCGCCCACCCGGGGAGCACCCATGTCCGACACCCGCCGCGCCTCGCTCGATCTGCTCGACATGGTCTGGCCCGAGACCGGGCTGCAAACCGTCGTCCGCGCGCCGGCGCGGCCGAAGGACGCGCTCACGGAGGACGACCGGATCGACCTCGAGATCGACTTCGTGACGCTCTCCCTGTCCCCGCTGGAATTCATCCAGTTGGCCTCGGCCCTGCGGATGAGCGTGGACGGCCTGCTTGACCAGCATCCTTCTTTCCAGCGGGCGGTGGTCGCCGCCTTCGACATCCGCGACTGAGCTCGCGGCGTCGCCGAGCGGCCGGGCGCGTTCATTCCTTGACCAGGCCAGTTGCTTCCACGCGTCGCCAGCGCTCCGCCGCAATCTCGCGCGCGCTTTCGATCAGCAGGTAGTCCGCTGACAGCCGGTCCATCAGCAGACGCAACGTGTCGCCGTCGAGCCTGTCGGACCCGTCCCCAGCGGTTGATGCAACCGAGCGATTCAACCAACGCAGCGGGACGGGAGCCCATCCCCGGTCATGCGCGAGGACCTGCAGGTCGCGCTCCAGCGACTCCACCACGCCGATCCACGCAAGCCGATGAAGGCGCTCCAGCGCTCGCTTCAGCGCCTCATGCTGCACGGCGGGCGACAGCGCCGCCGCTGGCCAGGGATGCTCGGTGATCGGCCCCTGAAGCTCCGACCCGAGGAAGAGCGTCTGCACCGGCATCGTCCAGCCGTGGAACAGGCTGGTTTCATCGCGAGCGAGATCCCGCAACGGCCGCCTCACCGCCTCGTCGCACATCATCCGAATCCGGCCGGTGATGCCGGGTGAGGAGTGGCGCCGCTGGAGATAGCGGTAGTGCGAGAGCGTGCGGGCGAGGGGGTCCCGGAACGCCATGATCGGGACCCATTCCCTGGGTTCCTCCGCCAGCAGCGGCTCGACGTCGTGCCACGAAACATGTCCATGCGCGAACAGCGCGGCCGCGAACTTCGATGCTGACCGGCCGCTTCGGATGCCCGATTCTCGCAACTCCTGCTCCGGCGCCGACTGATGCACTGAGCGGATCATCGCGACGATGCTTGACGACGCAGTCTTGGGGACCTTCATGAAGCAAATTCGCGAGCCGGAGAGATCGGATGCGGCGGCATCGGCGACCACCGCGTCGTCAATTGTTTCGCCGCGAGGCACGATCACATCCGCCCTCCCAGGTGGTCCGCAGGGACTACTTCAGCCGGGTTTCCTTCGCCAGCCCTTAGCCACGACGGCATGCCTCCGGTCGCTTGTCCCCAACCCACCTCCGCCGCCATCACCCCGTTTCCCGTGCGTCGGCCGATTCCAGCATGCGGCGCGAGCATCCCGTCCCGACCTCCATCGAGCTTGCGACCGGCAAATAATCCGCCGACAAACGGACGGACGGAACGTGCGTCGGCATGAGTCGATGCGTTGGCCATCACCCGGCAACCATCGACTCATGCCGACGCACGTTCCGTCCGTCCGTTTGTCGGCGGATTATTTGCCGGTCGCAAGCTCGA
>JBJTKE010000622.1:0-5014 GCA_046096285.1 Chloroflexota bacterium | reverse complement strand
GGCTGATCGCCCGCGCCCGCTCCGTTCCCTTCCCCCATCCCGCAGAAATGAAGTGGTCAGGACTTGACCGCGCCCATGGTGAGGCCGCGGACGATGTACCGGCCGGCGACGAGCGCAATGATGAGCGGCGGCAGGGTGACGATGAGGCCCTGGGCGGCGATGTCCCAGTAGCGGGGGCCGCGGAGGGTGACGTTGCCCGCGACCTGCACCGGCAAGGTCTTGGCCTTGTCGATGGTGAGGGTGAGGGCCAGCAGGAACTCGTTCCAGCTGAAGACGAAGGCGAAGAGGAAGGCGACGACCAGTCCCGGCAGGGCCAGCGGCAATGCCATCCGGAGGAAGGCCCCGTAGCGGGAGTTGCCGTCGACCATCGCGGCTTCCTCGATCTCGTAGGGGAGATCGGCGAAGTAGTCGCGCAGGAGCCAGATGACGAGGGGCAGGTTCATCGCGGTGTAGACGATGATCAGGGTCGGCAGTTTGTCGAGCATGCCGATGCGCCCGAAGAGGATGAAGAAGGGAACGACGAGGGCGATGGGGGGGAGCATGCGCTGCGAGACGAACCAGAAGGCGATGTCCTTGTTCTTCCAGCGGCGGTACTGGAAGCGGGTGAGGGCGTAGGCGGCCATCGCGCCAAGGATGGTGGCGAAGAGCGCCGAGAAAAAGGCCGCGCCGAAGCTGTTGCGGAACAACTGGGCGAGGGGGCCCATGCCGGAGACGCCGTAGCCCTCGCCGCTGCCGAAGATGTCCTGGAAGGGCTTGAGAGTCGGCTGGAAGTCGATCCAGGGGAAGAAGGTCGGTTTCGGGGCGGAGACAGCCTTCTGGGGCTTGACCGAGGTGATGACGGTCCAGTAGATCGGGAAGAGGGCGAAGAAGGTCCAGAAGGCGAGGATGGCGTAGAGGAGGATCTGGATGCCCTTGTTGCGCGTCGCCTGCATGGTCAGGCCTCCTCGGAATCGATGCGGCGGAAGACCCGCAGGTAGATGGCGAAGACGATGGTCATCAGGATGACGAGCGCCCAGGCGACGGTGCTGGTGAAGTTGAGGTTGTAGGGGCGGAAGCCGGCGCTGTAGGCATAGAAGGTCAGGGTCTCGGTGGCGGTGCCGGGGCCGCCGCCAGTGAGCACGTAGACGATGTCGAAGACCTTGAAGGCGTCGATCGCGCGGAGCAGCACGATGGCGACGAGATAGGGCTTGATCAGGGGCAGCGTGATCTGGGTCAGCAACTGCCAGAAGGATGCGCCATCGACGGTGGCGGCTTCGTAGAGTTCGGAGGGCAGGGACTCGAGCGCGGCGAGCGCGGCGACGATGATGAAGGGGGTCCACTGCCAGATGTCGACGAGGGCGAGCGAGAGCAGGGCGGATTGCTGCCCGGCGAGCCACTTCACCTTCTCCAGCCCGAGTTCGGCGAGGAAGAAGTTGAGCGGCCCCTTGTTGTAGTCGAAGAGCATCTTCCAGGTGAAGGAGACGGCGATCGGGGTGAGGAGCATGGGCAGGGCAAGGGCGCCGCGAAGGAAGTTCTTGCCGCGGGTGATGCCCTGGAGGGCGAGGGCGACGATGAACCCGAGCACGAGTTCGACGAGGGAGACCACCCCGACGTAGGTGAGGGTGACCTGCAGGGAGCCCCAGAAGCGCTCGTCGGCGGCCAGTTTCTGGATGTTGGCGAGCCCGACGAATTCGAATTCGGACAGGCGCATCCCGGCCTGGAGTTTGCCGAAGACGAGCACGAGGGAAAAGATCAGGGGAAAGATGCCGAGGACGAGGAGGAACAGGAGGGAGGGCAGGAGAAAGACGTACTTGGCGTACCTGTCCGGGGACCGGCCTGCGGGGTGATGGATGGGCCGTTCGCCTTCGGGCGGCAGTGGCGCCGGGAGCGTCGCTTCCATGTCGGTCCTTGGGGCGGCAGGGGATGCCTGGCGCCAGAGGCCCTTCGCCGGGCGTCAGGGGCCGGTCGCCGGGTTCGGGGAATGCGGGAGGCGCCGGCCGGCGAGCCGGCGCCTCCCGGGGCGGGATCAGGCCGGGGGGGGCGGCTCGGTGGGGGTGCGCGGCCCCCGCGGAGGGTGGGCGCGGTAGGCGGCGACCTGCTTGTCGCGGCCGAGCTCGTCGGTGATCGCGTTCCAGTCAGCCGCGCACTTGTCCATGGCCTCCTGCGGCTTGAGTTCGCCGGCGATGGCCTGGTTGGGGTAGAGCTCGAGGGTCTCCTGGTAGCGAGCGGCGCCCGGGATGCGCGGGTCGAAGACCGCGTTCGGGTGGTCGGTCGCGGCGAGGATGTTGTCGATGTAGGCCTTGGCGTCGGCCTCCTCCCAGCCGGCGGAGATCCACGGCTCGAGGTTGGTGCTGTGGCTCTTGCGCCACGGCTGGTAGCCGGAGTCCGGCGAGGCGACGTCGACCGAGGAGATGCCCGGGGAGGCGTGCCACTTGATCCAGGTCCAGGCGGCGTCCGGGTTCTTGGTCTGGTTGGTGATGTAGTAGGACCAGCCGTTGTAGGCGTGGGCCGGGGTCTGGTGGATCTGGCCCTCGGGCATGGTGACCCAGGTCTTGGTCTGCCAGTCGTAGTACTCGGTGACGCCCGGGGAGAGGGCGAAGCCAAGCTTGCCCTTGACGACCGAGCGCTCGGAGACCGAGGCCGGGCCGGTGTCGCCCCAGTCGAGGGCGGTGAGGGCGGTGCCGTTGATCATGTCCTCGATGACCGTGGCGCGGTCGGAGTCGAGGCCCGGCTTCATGGCGGTGTTGATGATGTCGACGAACTCGGTGAGGCCGCGGACGTAGCCCTCGGTGTTGATGATCGGGTTCATGTCCGGGTCGTAGAGGTAGATGCCGGGGATCTTGTCCGGGGCGTTCTCGGTCGGCACGACGGAGTAGGGCGCGGTCCACGAGTAGGAGTACCAGTAGGACTGCTGGCCGCGGAGCACGCAGGTGATGTAGCCGTAGCCCTCGCCGGCGTCACTCCAGGCGGCGCCGCCGCCGCTGGGGCTGAAGAACTTGGCGACCTCACTGAGCTCGGTCAGGGTCTGCGGCGGGTTCGGCAGGTCCTTGCCGGTGGCCGTCTTGTAGGCCTCCTGCCACTTGGGATCGGACAGGACGTCCTTGCGGTAGAACATGGTGTGGTTGTCGTTGTCGACGACGAAGGTCTGGATCTGGTTGGACCAGGAGTTCTTGCGCTTGATGCCGTCGGGGATGTCATCCCAGGCGAGCAGTTCGTCGTTGGCGGCGACGTCCTTGTCGATCCACGGCTGCAGCGGCACGACGTAGCCGAGGTTCACGAAGTCCGGCATCCAGGTGTTGGCGAGGAGCAGGATGTCGAAGTCGCCGCTGCCGGTGGTGGCGACCTGCTGGGCGCGGGCGAAGAGGTCCGCGTTCGGCGCCTCGACGGCCTCGACGACGCCGCCGGTCACTTCCTGGAACTCGGGGGCGTGGGCCTTGATCGGGCCCGAGATGAAGGGGCCGGTCTGGGTGAAGACCTTGAGCGTGACGCCGTTGAGATCGACCTGGCTGGCGGCGCCGACGATGTCCTGGGAGAGCCCGTAGCGGGATCCCTGGAGGACGGTGAACGCGCCAGCGGTGGCGGCGGCGGTCTTGAGCATGCCGCGGCGGCTCATCGGCGCGCCGGTGGCCTTGCGCATCATGCGCTCGAGCCTGGTGAGCTTCCCATTGCTCGACATCAACTCTCCTCCTGGAGCGCGGCCGGCGCCATCGGACGACCGGCCCTGGCCCCGCGAGATCCATATCTCGCGGCGTGGGCGGCGGGTGCCGGATGCGGGGAGGCGTTCACCGGTCCGTTGGTGAGTATCGCCGCCCCATTGCCCACGATGTCCTGACAATAGCCTGAGGAAACGGGCACGTCAACCATGCCGGACCGCAGCGCGGCGGGCGTAGCCGCCGTGACCGCGATCCTGACCGGAATCAGCCCGAAAATCCCCCGTTTTGGCCGATGGAACCCTGTTTGCCGGACGGCGTTCACATGGTACAACCCACCGGTGTGCTGGCGGATTGCGGTTCCGGCGGGAACGCGGCATCGGCCACCCACTGGGGGGCTATCCGGCGAGCCGTCCGCAGGGCGGCAATTGGAGGGGTTCCGCATGAGGCGTTGGAATCTGGAACGAGGAGCGCGAATCGCCGCGGCGGCGGCGTTCGCACTGTTGCTGGCCGCGCCCGCGTGGCCGGCGGCGGCGGATCAGCGGCGGCCCGACGAGATCAGCGACCGGGTCTCCGCGGTGCGGGCGGGTGCGCCCGGCAAGAACCCGGCCGTGCCCGGCGGGCGGGATGAGCGCGCAGGGAGTCCGGCAGGCGGCGGTTCTCCGGCCGCCGCGGGCCAGGGCAACGCCGGCCCCGCATGGGCAGGCAATGGGGCTGCCAGCCAGGCCAAGCCGGACAACGGCAACGGCAATGGCGGCGGCAATGGGAACGGCGGCGGCAACGGAAATGGCAACGGGGGAACCGGGCACACGGCCGTCACCATCTGCCACGCCACCGGGTCGAAGAAGACCCCCTACGTCGAGATCACGGTCGATGACGACGCGACGTTCGGCGGACACGGCGACCACGAGGGAGACATCATTCCCGCGCCGAAGGGCGGCTGCCCCGGCGGCAAGGAAGACGAGAAGATCACCATTTGCCACGCGACCAAGTCCGAGACCAATCCGTACACGCGGATCACGGTCGCGGATGACGGGGCGTACGAGGGACACAGCAAGCACGGCAACGACATCATTCCCGCCCCGAAAGATGGCTGCCCGAATCTGACAACCGAGGAATTGACGGGCGAGTCGGAAGAGGGGCCGGGCCTCACTCCAGCCGGAACGCCCGAGGAAACACCCGCCGAGGAACCGCGGTCGTCGGATGCCGACGCGGAATCGCCGGGCGGTGGTCCAACCAGCACCGACGGCGACCAGCCGAGCATCTACAGCGACCCTGAAGACGGCGGGGGCGAGACGCCCGGCGGCGGGGCTGAAACCCCCGGCGGCGGGGGCGAGACGCCCGGCGGCGGGGATGAAACCCCCGGCGGCGGGGGCGAGACGCCC
>JBJTKE010000621.1:0-5813 GCA_046096285.1 Chloroflexota bacterium | reverse complement strand
CCGCGGCGCTGCCGCGCGGCCGCGGCACCGAGGCCAAGCCGCTGCGCATCTACCCGTTCGGCGTGAGCCGGAATCGTCTGGAGCAGACCATCCAGGCCCTGTCCGCTCCGGCGGTGGTGGTCCGCGAACCGCGCGACGCCGACATCGTGATGACGCTCAAGAACTACTACCGGCGCAAGCCGCAGCCCGTCCGGGAAGCCGAACTCCGCGGCACGCCCGTCTATGTGCTGCGGGCCAACACCGCCGTCCAGATGGAGCACGTGCTGGCGGGACTCTTCCCGCAGGCCGCCGCGAAGGCGCTCGCCCTGCTGCGCGGCCGCGAGGAGACCGGGGAACCCGACGGTCCGGTTCCGGTGCGCCGGGCCGACGACCCGCTGATGCGGGCGATGTCCGAGGCGGAGGAGGCGATCGTCGCGGTCCTCGGCGGCGGGCCGCCGGTGGCCCTCGCCCCCCAGGACCCGCACATCCGGCGCCTCCAGCACGAACTGGCCGAACGCTACAGCGTCGCCTCGCGCAGTCGCGGCCGCGAGCCATACCGGCACGTCGAGTTGTTCGCGGATGGCGTCCGCTAGGCGATGGCTGGACTGCTCATCGCGCTCGAAGGCCCCGAGGGAGCCGGCAAATCGACCCAGGCGCGGCTGCTCGCCGGGCGGCTTCGGGAGCGCTTCGCGGAGGTGATCGTGACCCGCGAGCCAGGCGGCACCGCGGCCGGGGAGCGCATCCGTTCGATTCTTTTGGACCAGATGGAGTGTGCTATTCTCCCGGAGACGGAGGCGTTGCTCCTCGCGGCAGCGCGCGCTCAACATGTCGGCGAGGTGATCCGGCCGGCCCTGGAGCGCGGCGCTGCCGTTGTCTGTGACCGCTTCGTCGATTCCTCTCTCGCCTATCAGGCCGGGGGGAGGGGGTTGCCGCTCGCGGAAGTCCGGGCGGTCAACCGCATCGCGATCCGGGAGGTCGACCCCGATCTCCGGGTGCTGCTCGATCTGCCGGCCGAGGTCGGCTTGCGACGGCGGCTCGGCGGTGCCGGCGAGGTCAACCGGATCGACCTCGAGGGCATCGACTTCCATCGGCGGGTGCGCGCCTGCTACCACGAGCTGGTGGCGGCCGACCCGGGAGCTTGGGTGGTGATCGACGCGAGCCGGCCGCGGGCCGACGTTGCATCCGAACTCTGGCGGGCCGTGGCGGCGCTTCCCGCGCTTCCGGCTCCGCTGGACTCGCAGGGCGGGCACTCCGCATGAAACTCGTGATCGCGGTCGTCCAGGAACGGGACGCGGATGAACTCATCCAGGCCTTGACCGACCGTGGGTTCTACTTCACCGTGATCGACAGCTCGGGAGGTTTCCTCCGCGAGAGCAACGTCACGCTGATGATCGGCGTGCAGACCGCCCTCGCCCCGGAAGTGCTGCGCATCCTGCGCCAGCACAGCCAGGCTCGCACCCGCTACGTCAATCCGTTGATGCCGCTCGTCGAGCCCGCCGAGTTCCACATCGCCAGCCCGGTGGAGGTCTACGTCGGCGGCGCCACCGTCTTCGTGCTCTCCGTCGAGCGCTACGAGCGGATCGCATGACCGGCGCGGCCGCAAGCATGGAGCAGGGTCATGGTTGAGTTGCTGGCACGGGCGGCACAGGTGCTGGCGGCGCTCGGCGGCGCCTACCTCATCGCCCTCTGGTTCGTGCTCATCGTCTGGACCTACCGGGACATCCAGGCCCGCAGCAACAGCGTCTTCACGCAGTTGTTCTCCACGTTGCTCGTGGTGCTGTTCTTCATCCCCGGCATCCTGCTCTACCTGCTGCTGCGGCCCAAGGAAACCATCGACGAGGCATTCCAGCGGTCCCTCGAGGAGGAGTACCTGCTCCAGGACCTCGAGAATCTGTCGCTCTGTCACTACTGCAGCCGGCATGTCGACGGTGAGTTCGTCCTGTGCCCCAACTGCCAGGCGCAACTGCGCGATGCCTGCGTCGGCTGCGGCAAGCTCGTGGACCTCAAGTGGCCGGTCTGCCCCTACTGCGCGGCGCCGCAAAAGGAGCGCGCCGAGGCCGGGGTCCGGGTCGAAGCGCCTGCCCCGCGCTACATCGCCCCCGAGATTCGCCGGCGGCGGGGAGGGGAGGCGGTCGCCGCGAACGCCGCGAGGCCGCTCCCTGCTACGGCCAACGGTGCCCCGTCGGAGCAGCCCGCTCCGGCCACCGCAGTCGCGGCCGTCGCCGCGCCGCCGGTGGTCCGCCCGCTCGACCGGTTCCGCGCCCGGACTGCCGCCCGCCCGGAGCAGCCCGCCGCGCCCGTCCCGACCGCCCCGGCCCCGTCGCTCGGGGACGAACTGGTGCGGGCGCTCGAAGCGCGCGAGCAGGCCCAGCGCATCGGCGCTGGCGCGTCAGCTTCCGCCCCGGCCGCTCCCGGTCCCGCGCCGGCCGCGCCCGAGCGCACCGACTGAGTCACCTGGCCGCTTGCGCCGGGAGGCACGTGTGGTACACTCCGCCCTGCGAAAACGGGTGAGCCAATCGCCATTCCCCGATAGCTCAACGGTAGAGCGACCGGCTGTTAACCGGTAGGTTCTAGGTTCGAATCCTAGTCGGGGAGCCAGACGACGCGGCGGGGATACCCCCCGCGTCGCCGTTTTTCCCGAATCTGCTAGATCGCGGACGTGCCGACCGGCTTGTCCGGGTTTGCCCGCTGGATCAGGTCCTCGAGCGAAATGGACCGCAGGTGCGCCTCGGCGCTGGCCTGCAACTCGTGCCACACCTCGTGCACGATGTCGGCGGCCCCCGACGGCTGCGCGTGGGGATGGGCGCGGCGGTCCGGCCCATCGAGCACCGAGAGCACGTCCCAGAGGCTGATGTCCGCCGGTTCCCGCAGCAGTTCATGACCGCCCTGCGGCCCGCGCGTACTGCGAATCAGCCCGGCCCTCCCGAGCGCGCCCAGCACCTGGTGCAGGTAGGCCTCCGGGATCGACTGGCGCGCCGCGATGTCCCGGCTCTGCACCGGTCCCCCGCCGAAGCGCTCCGCCAGGTCAAAGAGCGCCCGGACCCCGTAGTCCGCCCGACTTGAGACGCGCATTCAGCACCTCGTTCTGGCTGCCCGCGCGATAGCCCTGCAGGTCGAGGGCAACATGAACGTAGCCGGCCCCGCGAACCGCCGTGGCGATCTCCTCGGCCAGATCGAGCGCGGAGTGCCGGTCCTCCGGGAGCATTTCCAGGCGAGCCAGGTCGTCATGATGGCGAACCCGGAACCCGCGGAACCCGAGTTTCCGCACCGCGCTCTCGGCGGCGGCCACCTTTCGCAATTTGTCGACCGTGATCGGATCACCGTAGGCGAACCGCGACGAAAGACAGGCCATCGCCGGCTTGTTCCACGTCCTGAGACCAAGCCGCTCGGACAGGGATCGGATTTCGGACTTCGTCAGACCCACATCCGCGAGGGGGCTGCGCACGTCGAGTTGCCGGGCGGCGCGGATGCCGGGCCGGTAATCCCCGAGATCGTCCGCGTTGGTCCCGTCGATCACCACGGCCAGCCCGCGGCTCCGGGCAACCTCGTTCAGGCGCCCGTACAACTCGGTCTTGCAGAAGAAGCACCGCTGGTGCGTGTTGTCGGCATAGCGGGGATCGGTCAGTTCCATGGTGGAGACCATCAGGTGCTCCACGCCCATCTCGCGCGCGATCTCCGCCGCCTCGTTCATTTCCTCTTCGGAATAGGTCTGTGAGAGCCCGGTGGCGGCCACCGCGCGCTCGCCGAGCACGTCATGGGCGGCGCGCAACAGAAGCGTGCTGTCGACCCCCCCTGAATAGGCCACCAGCACAGAGCCCATCTCGCGGATCATGGCCGCGAGGGCGGCGTACCTGGCTTCGGTCTCGGGCGGGACGACGGGCGGGAGCACGGGGGTGTCAGTCATCAATTCACCTCGCGGTCGATGCTACCAGCGCAGGGACCGCCGCCGCAAGCGACACGCCCCTGATTCGATACGGTATCCTTGCATCGGAGCGTAAGGCTAAAGCCATTTTTGGGGGCGTTCACATGGCATGCCCTGTCTGCGGAGCAGACAACCGGGCCGGGGCGAAGTTCTGCAATGAGTGCGGGGCGAACCTTGGCTTGACCGCCGCCCCGCCGGGCGACCTGCCGGAGCCAGCCGAGCAGGAACCAGTGGTGCGCGTCGATGTTCCGCCGCCGCCTGTTCCGGCGTTTGCGGCCCTTCCCCCGCGGGATCCGAGCGAACTGCCTCCCACGCACCCTGAATGGCGCATGTCGAGCGCCGGGCCGTTGCCCGACCCGCCGAAGCGCAGGCTCTGGCTGTGGATCGTTGGCGCGCTGATCTCGTGCCTCGTGTTGTTCCTCATCATGAACGTGCTTCTCGCTGGACTCGCCCAGAACGCGGCGACTCCCTGAAATGGCTGGCTGGCGATCCTGCGCCGGCCGCTCGGCGCATCCCGGCCCGGGGACGGCCGGAGGAGGGTTCCATGGACAGGTTCAAGGCTACGCGGCGTTCGGTGGTGCTTGGCGCGGCGGGTTCGCTGGCGTTGACGCAGGCGTGGCGATCGCCCGCGTCCGCCCAGGACGCCACCCCGGAGGCCGCCCAGACCTTCGAGCCGCTCGTCTCGATGAATCGCGAGGAGTGGGCAGCGGAGTTCAAGGCAGCCTTCCCGTTCGAGCCGGCTCCCGGTCCGGGCGGCACCCTCATCTGGGGCGAGTCCTCGGACATCAGCACCACCAACGTCATCCTGGCCGCGGACCAGCCCACGGGGCCGTTCCTCGGTCTCATCTTCGAGGGCCTCACCTCCAGCAGCCCGATCGACGGGCAGCCGGTGCCGGGCCTCGCCGACTACTGGGAGCGCGCGGCCGACGGTCAGACCTACACCTTCCACCTCAACCCGAAGGCGACCTGGCACGACGGCAAGCCCGTCACCGCTGACGACGTCATCTTCAGCCTCGAGGCCCAGCTCAACCCGGAAACAGGCAGCCAGTACACCTCCACGGTCGATGCCGCCGTCGCCAGCTATCGCAAGATCGACGATCTCACGGTCGAGATCGTCTCGGACGGCCCTCGCGCCAATTTCCTGTTCGACCTCGCGCTGCCGGTGATGCCGAAGCACATCTGGGAGAGCATCCCCCCGGCGGAATGGGCCGCCGACTCGGGCAGCACCGGCCAGGACCCCGCCCGCGTCATCGGCTCCGGCCCGTTCCGGTTCGTCGAGTGGAAGCAGGGCGACTACGTTACCGTCGAGCGCAACCCGGATTACTGGGACACCCTGACCGGTCAGGCGCCGGCGCTCGATCGCGTCACCCTGCAGGTCTTCCCGGACGAGACCACGCTCATCCAGGCGCTCAAGACCGGCCAGATCGACGCCACCACCTCCGTGCCCCCGGCCGAGGTCGAAGGGCTGCAGAACACCGAAGGCATCGCGGTCGAGATCTACCCGACCTTCGACTTCGGCTTCTACTACATGAACCTCGACCCGGACAAGACCACGCTGTTCCAGGATCATGCCGTCCGCGAGGCCCTGCTCCGCGCCCTCGACCGGCAGGCGATCAACGACAACATCTTCCTCGGCCTCGGCGAGGTCGCGGTCGGCACCCAGTCGCTCCTGTCGACCGCCTACGCGCCCGATCGCATCGAGAACCCCTACGCGTTCGACCTCGAAGCCGCGAAGGCGCTCATGGAGGAGGCAGGCTGGACCGACTCCGACGGCGACGGCATCCGCGAGAAGGACGGCCAACCTTTCGCCTTCGACATGACCTACACCGAGGGCGTCGCCACCTTCGAGCAACTCGTTCCCTACATGCAGCAGCAGTGGAAGGAGATCGGGGTCGACATGCAGCCCAACCCG
>JBJTKE010000620.1:0-6081 GCA_046096285.1 Chloroflexota bacterium | reverse complement strand
GTCACCCTGAGGTTCAGCCTGGTCGATCCGGGCGCCTACACGGTGACGGCGCGGACGAAGAGATACGGCGGGAGCAGGACGGTCACCATCACGCCGGACCAGACCGGCGCAGTGTATGTGCGGCTGACCCGCGCCGGGGCCAGGAAGTGAGGAGCGGCATGGGCATGACGACGGGCAATCGACGCATGGGAACGATCGCGCGGGGGTTGCCGCTGCTGTCGGTGGCGTGGCTGCTGCCGGGGCCGCTGCCGGCGACGGCATAAGCGACGTCGCAGGACTCCCTGCCGGTAGGGTGGTTCGATCCGGCAGGGAGCGACGCCCAGGCAGCCCGCGCGAACCCGTCGCCGGGAACAACGGCGCCCCGCGTTGTCCGGCCGGTTGCGGTGATGGTGCGCCGACCTGCGGCGGAAGCAGTCCGGTGGCCGGGGATGGCGCATCGCCGACGTGCCAGCGAGCGCAGGCCGTCAGGAGAACGGGTACCAGCCGAGGTCCCCGCCGCCGCCCTGGCCGCCGTCGTGGTGGCCGGGGTTGAGGTCGCCGCCGCGGGGGCCGTTATCGTTCGGATTGTGGCCGCCGTCGAGACGGCACACCGGGTGCTGCGGCACGTTCGCGCAGAACTCCGCGATCGTCAACCAGGCCTGGTGGTCGCCGGTCTCGCCGGAGAGCAGTCCGCGGTTGAACGCGAGCAGGTCATTCATGGTCGATGCTCCCCGGCGCAACCCCGCGCCGCGGCCCGCGCGAGTCCTGCGCCGATTATCCCACGCGCCATGCATGGGAACGAAAACGCCCATCGCCTGCGGCCCGGGCGCCCGGCAGGTGACGCCGCGCCCGATGTGCCGCACACTTCGGGCCATGAGCGACCCTGGGGAACGCGCCGCCGATCCATCCGGCCCGGCCAGCGGGCACGCCGCCAGCCTTGCCGCGCTGCCGGCGGTGGCCGCGCCGCGCAGGCTGTTTCGTGGCGTGGCCGGCCAGGACCCGCTGGCCCTCCCGGACCGCGTGCCCGACGGCCCCTGTGACGACCCCGGGGGCTGGCGCGCGCTCCATCTCTACGCTACCCGGCGCGGGGCGCTCGCCGCGGCGCTGGCCGCCGGTCAGCCGCCCGCGGCGATGGCCGACCTGCGCTGCGAGGACCGCCGCCCCTTCCTCGATGCCCGCGACCCCGCCGCGCTTCCCCCCGCCGCCGCCGCGCTGGCCGCCGCCGGGCGATGGCGCGCGCTCGCGGAACTGGCCGATGAGGCGGGATTGGCCGGGGTCGCCATGCCGGTGGCCGCCGCGCCGACCCAGGCGGTGTTCGCCCTGCTCGACCCCGGCACGGCCCGCCCGCTCGCGGCGCCGCGCCCGCTATCGCCGCACGATCCCGACCTGCGGGCGCTCGCCCGCGCCGCCGAACGGAGCAGCCGATGACGATCACCCGCCGCGCCGCCGTTCATGCCCTCGCCGGAGCCGCCGCCGCGTCGTCCGCGTCGTCCGCGGCGCTTGCTGGCTCGCCCGCGGCGGAGGGGGAGCGCTACCCGCGCCGCATCTCGTGGTCCGGGTACTCGTGGGCGGTCAAGGACTCGGGGAACAGCGCGGTGGGGCCGGGCGGCAACCGGTTCTCGGCGTCCGCCCGGAACGTCTGGGTGGACGGCGGCGGGCTGCTGCGGCTGCGGATCGAGCGGCGGGGCGCGTTCTGGCGCTGCGCCGAGGTGGTCGCCGAGCCCGCGGGCGGCTTCGGCTACGGGACCTGGGAGTGGACGCTGGCCAGCCCGGTGCGGGGCATTTCGCCGCACGCCATCCTCGGGCTGTTCACCTGGGACGCCACCTCGAACGCGCAGGCAAACCGGGAGATCGACGTGGAGATCGGCCGCTGGCCGGAGAGCCCGGACTGGCCGAACGCCTCCTTCACCCTGCAGCCCTACCAGCAGCGCGGCAACATCCATCCCTTCCCGATCCCGGGTGCGGCGAGGCCGGTGACGGTCGGCTTCACCTGGAGCGCGGGGCAGGTGGTGTACCGGGCGGCGCGGGGCCCGGCGCTCGTGCCGGCCGACCCCGCGCTGGTCATCGAGACGTGGACCCGCGCCGTCGCCGCCGTGCCGACCCCCGGCAAGGAACAGCCGCGGATCAACCTCTGGCTGCCGGACGCGCTCCCACCGGTCAGGGGGAAGCCGGTGGAGGTGGCGCTCTCGGCTTTCCGGTTCACCCCGCTCGCCTGAACGCCGCCCGCGCGCCGCGGCCAGTCACTGCAGGCGGACCAGGCCGGCCAGGCGGGGCAGACGCGTTAGCAGTCTGTGGGGCCGAAGCCGACCTCGTCGCACTGCCCGGCGCAGCAGCCGCCGGTGCAGCAGTCGGCGTCGTCGGAGCAGCCGGTGGACCCGGAGGGCAGGCAGCAGACCGTCGTCGCGGCCAGGCGCCCGGTGATCGGGCGAGCGGAGCAGACGCCGGCGCAGCAGGTGTCCCCGTCCCCGCACTCGGACTGGAGCGGCAGGCAGGCGTTGGCGCAGACGCCGGCGAGGCAGATGGCGGCCCCGCAGCAGTAGGCGTCGGCGGTGCAGCCGCGAGTGTCGAGGGGCAGGCAGCAGGTGGCGGCGGCGCGGCTGCCCGCGGCGGTTTCGCGGGTGCAGCGACCGGCGCAGCAGGTGGAGTTGGCGTTGCAGGCCGCGCCGAGCGTGACGCAGGGATCGGCGCAGACGCCGTCGTGGCAGACGAGACCCTGGTCCTTGCGGTTGCAGCAGTCGCGGTCGTCGCCGCAGCGCTCGGCGCGGCGGGAGCAGCGGCAGCGGCCGAGGCCGTCGCGGTTGGTCTTGCCGGTGGCGAGGACACAGCGGCCGCTGCAGCAGTCGCCGTCCTTCGTACAGACGCTGGTCTTGCGCTTGCCGCACTGGCCGGCGGCGTCTGGGCCCGCCTGCGCGGCGAGCGGCGCGGCGAATGCCGCGCCAACCGCGGCGACCAGGCCTGCGCGGCGGGAGGATGCCCGACCGAGCGCGGCGGCGAGGCGATCGAATGACCGGGAATCCATCGCTGAAGCCTCCTTGTGCTGCCGCATCGGTGGGGAGGGCACGGGGCGCGGGGCGGCATGGCCGCCGCCCCGCGCCGCCGGGCCGGTTGCCGGTCAGGCCTGCCGGCAGTGATCGCCCGCCGTGGTCTCCATCGCGTCGAGGCGGGCGCGCAGGGCCGAGATCTCGGCCTGCTGCTCCTGGATCGCGCCGGTGAGGACGGCCACCAGTTTCGCGTAGTCGATGCCGAGGTACGCGCCGTCGCCAGTGGGGTCGCCGCCGCCGAGGTTGATGGGGCCGACCACTTCCGGCGCGACCTGCTGCACCTCCTGGGCGATGAAGCCGATCCGCGACATGCCCTGCAGCCCGGAGGCCTCGGTCCAGTCCCAGCGGACCGGCCGCAGCGCCTCGACGATGCCGAGGCCATCGAGCAGGGGCTCGATCCGCTCCTTGAGGCGGACATCGGACGGGGGAAGGCTGCAGATGCCGCCATTGCAGATGTTCGAGCAGCACTGGCCGTTGGAGGTGCACGGTCCCGCGTTGTTCGGCAGGCAGCAAACCGGGGCCTGAGCCTCCGGGTTGGCCCGGTCGATGGCGTTCGCGCCGCAGGAGGCCGGGGCACAGCAGGTCTGGCCGGTGCAGGCCTCGCCGATGGCGGTGCAGGTCGTGCTGCAGGTGCCGGCGACGCAGGCGATGGAACTGCCGGCGCCGCAGCAATCGGCGTCCTTCGCGCAGCCGCGCTGGCCGACGGCGAGGCAGCAGATGGGCCCGCTTGCCGGAATGCCGCGCTCGCTGAAGACGAAACTGGTGCAGGCGCCCGCGCAGCAGGATCTCGTTCCGTCGCAGGTGGAGCCGAGGCTGGTGCAGGGCCGGGAGCAGATGCCCGCGGTGCAGACGAGGCCCTGGTTCTTGCCGCTGCAGCAGTCCTTCTCGTCGGTGCAGGCCTGGCCGCGGCGGGAGCAGCGGCAACGCCCGAGGCCGTCGAGGTTGGTGTCGCCCTTCGACCGCTCGCAGCGGCCGCTGCAGCAATCGCCATCGGTTTTGCAGGTGCTGGTCTTGCGCTTGCCGCACGGGCTCGCCGCGCCGGGTCCGGCCGCCGCCGGGTCCGGGGCAACGCCGCGCCCGACGGCGGCGGCGATCGCGGCCGCAATGCCCGCGCGGCGGGTGGATGCCGCGCCCAACGCGGCGGCGAATCGGTCGAACGATCGGGAATCCATGGCTGGCTCCTCCCCCGCGGATCGACGCGGACGCATGGCCCCTCCGTCCCGCCCGGCAGTCAATCACTGCCAGGTGGGGCGGTTCAGAAGGATCATACCGAAAGAGACAGTGAGCGGGATAGACCCCGGAAGTCCGCCTGTTCGGGCCGCATGGTCCCGTTGTCGCGTTATCGCGAGGTCGCTTCGTCGCCCTGAGCGCGCTGAAAACCTGGCGCCGCACTGATGGGCGCCGGGCAAACGAACGGCCCCCGCCGCCGCTGCCGCCGAAGCGGAAGCGGGAGCGGGAGCCTGGTTATCGTTCGTGCGCCGTCGCCGGATGCTATGCCCAGGAGCAGTAGCCTGCGTTGCAGCTGGGGGTAAGCGATGGCTTGGCCGGGCAGTCGCCGGCGGAGGCGCAGGTGATCTGGGCGTCGCGGCAGTAGCTGCCAATGCCGGTAAACCCGACGTAGGAACACTGCGTTCCCGAGGCGGGGATGTCGACGCAGGCCGGGTGGCCGGCGGTCGTGCAGTCGGCGTCGCTGGCGCAGGTCGCGGCGCTGATGTAGGTGGCGTTCTGGCTGAGCCGGCAGGGGCGGCCGTCGACCGAGAGGACGCAGATGTAGCCGACTGGCGGAATGCCGAATTCGACCATGCCGAAACCGGTGATCCCGGCGCAGGTGTCGGTGGCGGCGGAGCAGGCGCTCACCTGGTCGATGATGCCGCAGACACCCGTGGTCAGGCTGGTTGGAGAACACCAGCCGCCCACGCAGGAGGTGGTCGAAATCGGCGCGCCAGCCGGGGTGCAGGCAAGCCCGGTGTCCAGCGAGCAGTAGGTGCCGGGAAGGGTGAAGGATTGCGCGTCCGGCAGCAGCACGCGGCAGATCGAGCCGCCGTTGCAGATGTCGACGCCGACGGTGCACGCCTGGCCAACCTCTTTGGTGGGGGTCTGGCAGGAGCCATTCCAGCAGGTCTGGCCGGTGCAGCAGGTCTGGCTGGCGCAGGCCTCGCCGGCGGGGGTGCAGGCGCACGTGCCGCCGCGGCAGGTCAGGCCGGCGCAGCAGGTTTCGCTGGAGCAGGCGTTGCCGCTGGGCGTGCAGCCGCAGGTCCCGCTGGCGCAGGTCAGGCCTGGGCAGCAGGTCTCGCCGGAGCAGGCGCCGCCGCTCGCCGTGCAGGTCGGCCCAGGGCGCGAACGGGTGCATTTGCCATTCGTGCAGGACGCGCCACCGCAGCAGGTCTGGCCGGTGACGCACTTCCTGCCGACCTTGACGCAGCGGCAGCGGCCGGTCTTGCCCTTCTTGCCCTTCTTGCAGTAGCCGGTGCAGCACTGCGCGCTCTTTGTGCAGGCGTTGTCTTTGCCGGTCGGGCCGCAGGGACCGGCGGGCCATGGACCCGCGCCCGTGGCGACCGATCTGGGGTCTGTTGCCGTGGTGGCGGTCCTGGCTGCTTCGCCGCGTCGCCGGGCGGCGCTGGCGGGGGCGGCAACCCCGGAGACGAGGGCGCCGAGCGCGGCTCGCAGACCGGCCCTGCGGCTGGACGAGCCGCCGAACACGCGAACGATGCGATCGAAGGTTCTCTGATCCACCCTGCTGATCCTGTCACTATCGCCGAAATCATGTCACGCTCACACGCGGCGTGGGCCTGTCGAGGCATGCGATGCCGAATTGATCCCTGGCCGTGGCGGCGAGCGGGATTCGCGGGGCGGCGCAAACGGGAAGCGGCGGCTCCGCCGGGGCCGCCGCTTCCTCTACTGTTTGGCCCTTGCTGACTGCGTGCACGGAATGTGCGGTGTGAGGGGGCGGGGTTCGGGCAGGCAACCTGGAGATGCCTCATGGCTGCCCGCACCGCTTCTGTGACCCCGTCGCTCTGGACGGCGACCCCGCTGCTCGACGCCGTTCAGGATCTGGTCGCCC
>JBJTKE010000619.1:0-3228 GCA_046096285.1 Chloroflexota bacterium | reverse complement strand
CGCGATCGCCGACGTGGCCGCCGCCGGGGAAGCGCAGCGGGTGCGCTCCCATGTCCAGCGCTCCCTGGTAGTTGGCCGGGCCGCGCGGGGTTGCGACGCCGCCGCCGGGCCGCCCCAGGTTGCCGGTGAGAATGGCGAGATCGATGCAGGCGGCGGCGTCGCAACCCCGCGCGGCCCGGCCAACTACCAGGGAGCGCTGGACATGGGAGCGCACCCGCTGCGCTTCCCCGGCGGCGGCCACGTCGGCGATCGCGAGGCCCGCGCCCGCTTCGAGCAGGCCTGGCTTTCCCGCTGGGGCGAGCGCGCCACCACCAGCAATGGCTTCGTGCCGGTGCGGTCGCTGCCGGCCGGACATGGCCACCAGGCCGAAGCGCTTGCCTCCGCCATCGAATCCGGCGCGGTGACCGCGATGTACATCGAGAACACCGTCGCCGGACGCGGCGCCGAGATCGATTCCCGGCTCTACGCCGCGCTCCCGAAGCTCGAGTTCCTCGTCGTCGCCGACCACTATCGCGACACCCCGCTGGGCCGCCTTGCCGACGTGGTCCTCCCGCTCTCGATGGCGATTTCGCCAGGGTCCTCGCCATCGGCCGCCATGTGGGCGGCGGTGGAGTAGATCAGGGAGGGGCCGTAGCCGCCTTCGGGAACCTCGCGCTTCTGTCCTGCGCCGCCGGTGCCGTAGATGACGGCGGCGCGGTCGATCTGGGCGGCGTCGCCGCCGCCACCGGCTGCGACGCGGTCGAGGGTGTGGTCCCCATGCCGGTGATGGCCGGCGGCCTCCGGCGCGGCGAGGCCGAGTTCGACGATGCGGTTGGCGATGCCGCGCAGCAGCACGGCCATCGTTCCCGGCCGCGGATTGAGCCAGACCGGGGCGCGGTGGCAGAGCGGGTAGTTGTCGTGGGAGATGACGACGTACTTCGCCTCACGGTAGAGGGTGGAGTGGTAGAGCCAGTAGGAGGCGACCGGTTCGGTGCGGCCGATGCTCGGGCCGACGACGAGGCCCGCCTTCGCGTCGGAGAAGAACTCCTGCATGTTGTTGGTGGAGAGCACGTCGCGGCCGAGGCCGAGGGCGACGGCGCGCTCGACGGCGCGCTGGGCCGGGGTGAGCAGGCGGTCGATGTGGGGGCTTGCCATCACCGCGCGGGTGAAGGCCTGCAGGGAGTAGACCTCCTCGTTGGTGGAGTCCGGGGAAGCCAGCGCGGCGAAGCGCTCGCCCTGGTGGTGGGCGAGGGACTCGGCGACGAGATCGATCGCGTCGTCCCAGGTGACCTCATAGGAGAGCCCGGACACATCGTCGGTGACGGTCGGGTAGTAGAGGCGGTCCTGGTGCTGGACCTGCTCGTGGCCCCAGCGCCCGAACTCGCAGGTGTAGCCGTGGTTGACGCCGCGCTCCCAGAGGTGGGTGGTGCGGCGGGCGAGCCCGCGGTTGGCCTCGACGTTGATGGTGCAGCCGACGTCGCAGAACCCGCAGACGGTCTCGGTGCTGTCGAGTTCCCAGGGGTGGTGGCCGAAATGGCGGTCGGTCAGGGCGCCCACCGGACAGACGGCGATGCACATGCCGCAGGAGGTGCAGTTGGTCTCGGAGAGGTCTTCGCCGAAGGCCGGGGCGATGGTCGATTCCAGCGAGCGGAAACTGGACTCGATGGCGGTGACGCCGATGACCTCGTCGCAGACGCGGGTGCACCGGTTGCACATGATGCAGCGGTCCCACTTGTAGTCGATGAGTTCGCTGAAGTGGGTGTAGGGCTGGCTGAACTTGGGCCGGCGGTAGGGGTTGGCGTTGATGTTGTGGAGGTAGGTGTTGTCCTGCAGGTAGCACTCGCCGGACTTGTCGCAGGTGGGGCAGTCGAGGGCGTGGTCGATGAGGTACATCTGGAGGATGAACTGCCGCGACTCCATGACTTCGGGCGAGTGGGTGAGGACCTCGATGCCCTCGGTGAAGGGGGTGGCGCAGCTCTCGATCAGACCGCCGCGCCTGCCGAGCACCTCGACGGTGCAGATGCGGCAGGAGCCCCAGGTCCGCAGCAGGGGCTGGTAGCAGAGGTTCGGCACCTCGATGTCGGCCATGCGGGCCGCCTCGAGGATCGTCGTCCCGGCGGGCACGGTCACGTCGAGGCCGTTGATCTTGCCGGTGACCATTTTCTGCTCGGTGCGGGTCGTCACCATCGCGCGCGCTCGCCTCTCATGCATGGCCCGGATGCCGGCCCATCCGGGCACGAACGGACCGCCGGGTCGCGTCTCTCGATCCGGGGGCGATTCTAGCATAGGGGCCGCGCCGTTCCGGTGGTCCGGGGCCGGCCGAAGATGCGCCCGTGCTAGACTCCGGCCGTCATGCCGCATCCCCGGAGGAGGCGGCGCAGGGCAGCGGCAAGGGCGGGAACACGTGAGCAGGATGGGCGCGGGCGAACTGGAAACGGTCATCGGGCTGGAGGTTCACGCGCAGGTCCTGACCCGCTCCAAGATGTACTGCTCCTGCTCGGCCCGGTACGCCGACGCCGCTCCCAACACCCATGTCTGCCCCACCTGCTGCGGGCTCCCCGGGGCGATGCCGGTGATGAACCGGGCGGCGGTCGAGAGCGTGATCCTGACCGGCCTCGCGCTGAATTGCGAGATTCCGGGGTTCTGCAAACTGGACCGGAAAAACTACGTGTACCCCGACCTGCCGAAGGGCTACCAGATCAGCCAGTACGACCTGCCGCTGTGCGTGGCCGGTCATCTCGAGTTCGTGGTGGACGGCAGGCCGGTGCGCGCCGGGATCACCCGCGTGCACATCGAGGAGGACACCGGCAGGCTGGTGCATCGCGCGGACGGCATGGGCAACGAGGTGAGCCTGGTCGACCTCAACCGCTCCGGGGTGCCGCTGATGGAGATCGTGGGCGAGCCCGATCTCCGCTCGCCGGACCAGGCGCGAGAGTACCTCGTCGCGCTGCGGCAGACGCTGCGGTACATCGGGGTCAGCACCGGCAACATGGAGGAAGGCGCGTTCCGCTGCGACGCCAACATCTCCGTGCGCGAGTTCGGCGGCCCGCTTGGCTCGAAGGTCGAGATCAAGAACATGAACTCCTTCCGCTCCGTGGAGCGCGCGCTGCGCTACGAGGAGCAGCGGCAGCGCGAGGTGCTGGCGGCGGGAGGAACCATCCCGCAGGAGACGCGCGGCTGGGTGGAGGCGCAGGGGGTGACCGCGTCCCAGCGCTCGAAGGAGCAGGCGCACGACTACCGCTACTTCCC
>JBJTKE010000618.1:0-4558 GCA_046096285.1 Chloroflexota bacterium | reverse complement strand
GATCGACGGCGACGAGGCGCGGCGGATCAACCCCGCCCTCGGGCCGGGCGTGCTCGGCGCGGCCATGGCCCGGGAGCGCGGCCACCTCTGGCCCTTCGCGCTCGTCAACGGCTTCGCCGACGCCGCCCGCCGCCTCGGCGCGGACCTTCGCACCTGGACCCCGGTCGAACGCCTCGCCTACACCGGCGACCGCATCCCGGAGATGGGCGAGCTGGGCCTCGGTGGTGATGATGTCCATCGACCCCGGGAGTTCGAGCTGGAAGGATGCGCCAATCTCCTGCGGCAGCGACTTCAGGATCGCCAGGTTGGTCACGGTGATGGCGTAGACGGCGCGACCGGCGGCGCTGAGGGAGTGCATCGAGGTGCCGACGCCGGTCATGCCGCCGTTGCGCCCCGAGGCCCCGGAGCAGATGCCGCGGCGCTCGAGCAGCAGCACCTTGCGGCCGTCCTGCGCAAGGCGATAGGCGATCGACGTGCCGGTGACGCCGCCGCCGACGACGATCACATCGGGAGACTGCGCGGCTGCCATGCCCAGGTGCTCCGTGTGGGGTCGAAGCCCGTGCCCGCTTGCCGGGTCACGCGCGCCGGATGGGGCTGTATACCATGCGGCGGCGTCGCTCGCGCGCCGTCCTGACCGCGATCGGCTATGCTGTGTACGAACAATCCCGCTGCGTCCGGGGATGGCGAGATGCGCAACCTGCTTGGCCGGTTGAACGCGCGACCGGCGACCGATCTCGACCGGATCGCCGCGTTCTGGCAGGTGGCGCCGGGCCGGGGCGACCGGCACGCGCAGGTCGGCGCGCTCTACCGGGCGATGATCGACCCGGCGAGCGCCCGGGACGCCTGGGAACGGCTCACGCCCGATGAGGCGGGGCTGGTCCGCCTGATGGCGGGCGGCGAGATCGAGAGCGCCGCCACGCTGCGCGAGTTCCCGCAGCGTCTCGGGGCGGGGCAGCCGGAAACGCGGGAGGGGGCGGCGGGGCTGTACCGCCACGGCATCCTGGCCCGCGAGGGAGACGGCGCGGAACTCCCGGTCGGGGCGGAGCCCCGGCTGTTCCTGCCGCGGGAACTCGCCATCCAGTTTCGCCGGGTGCTGGACGAGGTGGACCTCGGCGACACCTCGTCGATGGCGCTGCCGACCCTGATCGAATGGCTGGATGACGGCGAAATCGATGACGCGGCCACGGCCTGGGGGGTGAACGTCGCGCCGGGCGCGCGCAGCCGCAAGGAACTGGTGCGGTTGCTGCTGCGGCAGGCGTCCGACCCGGACCGCATCGCGCGGGTGGCGCGCGGGCTGTCGAAGGACGCGGCCCGCATCCTCGACGCCGTGCGCGACGAACCTGCCGGCGCCGCTCCCATCGGGCGGGTACGCACGGCCACCGGCCTCGAGGGCGACGACGCCCGCAGCGGCGACCGGTTCCGGCGCGCGCTGGCCGAACTGGAGCGGTCCCTGCTGGTGTGGCATACCTACCGGCCGGACGGCTCGCGCTGGCTCTTCGTGCCGGCGGACATCCGCAACCCGGCGCCGCCTGCCGCGGCCCCTCTGCCGATGTTGGCGCCGGTGCCGGAGGACGCCGTCGGCGAGCAGCCCTGGCGTCACCCGCAGGCCGCCGCCTGGGATCTGCTGACGCTGCTGCGGGACCTGTCGAACGCCCCGTGGCCAGCCGAGGGCGAGCCGCCGCGGGCGCGCCTGCGCTCCCTGAACCAGCGGCTGTGGCATCGCGGCGCCGAACTGCCGCCGCCGGGCTACCTGCCGTTCCTGATCGCGCTCGCCGCCGCCGAGGGACTGGTGGACGGCGACGATGGGCCGCCGCCCTCGCTGGCGGTGACCGCGGCGGTGCGGCAGTGGCGGGAGCGGTCCTTTCCGGAGCAGGCCGAGCGGATGCGCTGGTGGTGGGGCAACTCCGCCGAGTGGATCGAGGGCCGGGACGCGGGGCTGGTGGAGATCTGGGGCGTCGACTGGCGCGAGGCCCGGCGCCGGCTGATTGCGCTGCTGGGAGACCCGGCGACCGGGCTGACCGGCGGCCACTGGTACACCCTGGAGTCGGTGACGCTGCGGCTTGCGGCCCGCGATCCGGAGTTGCTGGGTCCGGCCTTCACCGCGGCGACCGCCCGGCAGCCCGGCGGCTCGGGCGGGCTCGCCGACCCGGCCGAGGCGCGGGCGGCCGCCACTGCCGAGGCTGCCGCCGTCGAGTTGTCGACCGCGTGCGCGTGGCTCGGCCTGGTCGAGATCGCCGACGTGCCGGGGCAGACCCGGGCGGTGCGGGTGACGGCGCTTGGGGAGGAACTGGCCCGGGGCGGCACGCCAATCGAGCCCGACCCCGAGGCGGCCGGAGCGGGCCCCGCGCTCCGGGTCGGCGAGGACGGCAGCCTGGCGCTGCTGCGGGCGTCGTCGCTGCGGGTCTGGGCGCTGGGCGCGCTGGCGGAGCCCGAATCGCTGGAGCGGGAGAGCCGGTACCGGATGACCGAGGCCTCGGTGCGGCGCTCGCTGGCGGCCGGTTTCGACCTCGACCAGGTCACCGGATGTCTCGAGCGGCAGTCCGGCTTGCCGGTTCCGCCCGCCCTCGCCGAGCGGCTGTCCGGCTGGGCCCGGGGGTTCCGGCGGGTGCGGGTGCGGCGCGCCTTCCTGCTGGCTCCCGACGACCCCGGAGAGCAGGACACCCTGGCGGCCATCGCGGCCGGGCTCGGGTGGACGGTGGAACGCGGCGAGGCGGGCGCGGTGACGGCCCAGCCCCCGGCGGACGCCGCCGACGCGGAGGGCGATCTGCTGGCCGCGCTGGAAGCCGCGGGCTGCTCGCCGGTGGCGGACGGGCGCATCAAATCCGGGCGCGGGCGCGGCGGAAAACCGCGGGAGCGATGACGGCCCGCGGCGGGCGCGGCGGCATTTCGGCCCATCGGCGTATTCTTGGGGGAGAAGGAGGACGCGCCGCATGGACAGGCCCGACGACACGGCACGAACCGAACCGGCAGCGGCCGCCAGCGGGGACACGCCGCCCGCGCCAGCCGGGGCAGGAACATCCGGCTCCGCCACCGGCCGGAAGGGATGGCCGCTTTCGAGCCTGCTGCTGTTTGCGCTGGCGGGGGTGCTGGCGGTGCTTGCGCTGCTGCTCTGGAACGGCACAATCCGGCCGCCAGCCGAGTTGCCACCGGTGACGCCGGGGGCGATCCGCACCGTGGACATAGTCTCGACGCTGAAGGCGGCGGGGGTGCCCGCCGAGATCGACGGCAAACTCTTTGTGCCGCGCCGCGAGTTCGAGGTGCCGGGCCAGGGGTTGCGGGCCGGGGGCGCGCTGCTGCTGCTGTTCATCTTCCCGGACGGCCAGGGGGCGAGGGCCGCGTTCGAGCAGGCCAACCCGGCCAACGTGCTGCCGCCCACCCTGCCGGGGGGCATCGAGGTCGATGCGGCGGAGGTGACGCTGGCGCAGGGGAGCAACGTCGTCGTCGCGCTCGTTGGCGGGGACGACCGGACGCGGGCGACCGTGAAGAAGGTGATCGAGGGGCTTCCGTAGCAGATGGACCCAGACGCGCGGTTGAACCCGCCCGCCCTGCACCCGGCGCCGCAAGTCGAACCGGACGCCCGCGAGGCCTCGCTGGCCGACGATGGTTCCGGCGAGCACGGGCGGATCGGCTACGGGCGGTTCGGGCGGATCACGCCGGTGCTGCTGGGGCTGGCGATCCTTGCCGCACTCGGGGCGATCTGGTGGTTTGGGCAGCGCGAGGCGGAAGACGGTCCTGGACGGCGCGCCGGGTATGTCGCGGGCAAGATGGCGCCGGACGTGTCCCTTCTGCTCTTCGATGGCTCGACGCTCGACCTGAAGGACCTCAGGGGCAGTGTGGTGGTGCTCAACTTCTGGGCCTCGTGGTGCGTGCCATGCCGGGAGGAGTCCCCCGCCCTGCAGGCGTTCAGCGAGGAGGAGGCGGCGGCCGGCCGCAACACGGTGGTGGTCGGGGTGGACATTCGCACCGATGACGAAGCGGATGCCCGGGCCTTCGTCGAGGAACTGGGCCTCACGTACCCGATCGGTCGCGACGACCAGACGGACCAACCGGGAATCGGGCCGGTGGAAGCCGCGTTCGGCATCCCGAGCGCCTACCCGGCCACGATCTTCATCGCGCCGGACGGTACGGTGGACCGGTTCCACCTTGGGCCGATCACGCTGGAGCAGTTGCGGTACGCGGCCACGCAAGCACGCTCGTGAACTGCGCCTGCGCGCGCCCCTCCGGTCAGGCCGGCACGCAGATGCCGAGCCCCGCCGGGGGAAACCCGGCCCGGCAGGCGAACCCCCGGCAGCACCGCGGGCGTCCACGCCCGCAGAACCCCCCGATGACGCAGCGGCGGCCATCCCCGCGGTAGCGGATGCAGCGGCCCCGGACGCACCACTCGTCGCTTCGGCAGCGTCTGCCGCAGCGGCCGCAGTGGTCGGGGTCGGAACGGCGGTCGACGCAGCGGACGGACCCCCGTTCGCGGCAGGCGCGGCGGCCGCGCAGGCACTGGCAGCGCTCGTTCCGGCAGCGGACGTCGTCGCCGCAGCAGTCGCGGTCGCGATCGCAGGAGCGG
>JBJTKE010000617.1:0-4480 GCA_046096285.1 Chloroflexota bacterium | reverse complement strand
CCCCTTCCGCGAACTCGACCTCGTGGACGTCCCCCTCGCGGGCGCTCTCGCCGTGTCCTGGTCCGGCCTCATCTTCCTCGACAGCGACGCCATGTTCGGCGCATGGTCCCGCGACGACCCCGCCGCCTTCGACGCCGTCATCGCCCACGAGGTCGCCCATCTCTGGTGGGGCGCCTCCGTCGGCAACGATTCCAACACCCACCCCTTCATCAACGAGGGACTCGCCACCCTCTGCTCCATCGCCGCCCTGCGCCTGCTCGATCACCCCGGCGAGGCGGCCGCCCTCGACCGCTGGATCCTCGCCCCCGCCGCCAGCCTCCTCGCCGCCGGCGACGCCGTCGTCGACCTTCCCGCCAACGCCCCCGGCGACCCCTCCCAGCGCTCCCGCGCCATCTACGCCAAATCCGCCCTCGCCTTCCTCGCGATCCGCGCCGAGATCGGCGACCGCGCCTTCTGGGCGGCCCTCGACGACATCTCCCGCCGCTTCCAGTTCGGCATCATGACCCCCTCCGACCTCCGCGCCGCATTCGAGGCCGCCTCCGGCCAGGACCTCTCCGCCACCTGGACCCGCTGGTTCGATTCCGCCAGCCTCACCACGGACGACCTCGCCGCCATCGCCGCCTCCCTCGACGACCTCGCCGGGCGGCCCCGCGCCGGCCCGGCCGCCGCCGCCGCGGCCTCACCGGCGGCATCGCCCCGGCGAATCATCCGGTTCTGACCCGTTTTTGATCCTTTTCGCGTCTTGCCCCGCTTGCCTGCCCGCGTCATCATCGGCACTACGGTCCCCGGGCCGCGCCCTGCGCGCCGCCCTGGCGGGACTGCCTCTTTCACCCCGGCCGCGCTCGCGCCCGCGTTGCGCCGCGGCCTTGCCCCTCTGGCGGCTTGCCGCCTCCCCTGCTGCGCCTCATCCGGCGGCGAGCGCGGCGCCGCCGGGCAGCGTTCCTTCACTCCGTCAATCTGCTGCTAGACTGCAGCCGCGGGTCCTCGTTCGATCGTTCGGTTCGTCCCTTCTTCGCCGCGGCGGCGCGGCGCTCGTCACACAGGCCCGGCGCCGGGCTCCTGGAGGCAACGTCGATGGAACAGCAAGTCTGGGGCTGGATCATGATCGCGATCGGCCTCGCCGCCGCCGTCTTCGGCGCGCGCGCCTTCCGCATCGGCCTGGCCGTCGCCGGCTTCGCCGCCGGCTTCCTGCTCGCCTTCTTCCTGCTCGGCTATGACCCCACCATCAACCACGTCCTCATCTCCCTCGTCGGCGGCGCGGTCGGCGCGGCCCTCGCGATGGCCCTCGTCAAGTACTCCGCCCACCTCGCCGGCGCGTTGCTCGGCCTCGCCGCCGGCCTCGCCGTCGTCGGCGCGCTCGGCCTTTCCGGCGGCGGCCTCAACCGCACCGTCGGCATCATCCTCGCCATCGCCGCCCTCGTCGGCGGCGGCCTCCTCGGCCCCTGGCTCGGCAACAACGCCCTCCTGCTCGCCTCCGCCGGCCTCGGCGCACTGCTCATGGTCGCCGGCGTCCAGGCCGTCTTCGGCCCCCAGTTCGGCGACTCCCCCGAGTCCATCCGCCGCATCCTGGCCGGCCCCCTCAGCCTCACCCTCTTCGTCCTCTTCTTCCTCCTCGCCGCGCTCGGCCAGATCAACTTCGGCGGCTTCGGCAACCGCAAGGGCTGACGCCGTCGCCGACCGCGCGCGCCGCCGCCCCGTTCATGGCACGATACCGGGCACCATCCGCGTGCCCGGAGGCCAGTCATGGCAGCTGCATCCGCTCGCCGCGGGGCCGAAGCCGCCCCGCCCGAGACCACCCCGTCCCTCCGCGACCTGCTCCGCAAACAGGACGTGCTGACCCTCGTCCTCTCCCGGATGGCCACCACCCTCGGCCTCGCCACCCTCTCCTACGGCGCGATGGTCTTTCTCGCCCAGGAGGGCTCCAGCCAACTCCAGGTCTCCCTCATGGGCATGACCCGCTACGCCGCCGCCCTCCTCTTCGGCCTCGGCGGCGGCCTCATGGCCGACGCCATGAGCAAGCGCGGCGCCCTCTTCGCCGCCTACGCCATCCAGGCCGCCCTCTGCTTCCTCATCCCCTTCTTCGCCGGCGATGGCCTCGGCCCGCTCTTCGCGCTCGTGCTCCTCTCCGCCATCCTCGGCCAACTCGCCACCCCGGCCATCAAGTCCGCCGTCTCCCTCGTCGCCACCCCCGCCGAGGTCGCCGGCGCATCCGCCCTCATCACCGTCGGCTCCGGCCTCGCCTCCGCCATCGGCTCCAGCCTGCTCGCCCCGTTGCTCCTCAACCTCGGCGGCATCCGCTGGGTCATGTACGGCTCCGGCCTCATCATGCTGCTCGGGGCCATCCGCGCCCTCAATCTCCCCCCGGAGGAGGACAAGCGCTCCCTCTGGCGCGCCTTCGACGACGTCGACTGGCGGGCAACCTTCCCCAGCCTCCCCAGCACCGCCGAGTGGCTCTTCGCCCACAAGGGCGCGGCCTCCATGATTCTCTCCGGCTCCATCATCGTCGCCATGTTCGACGGCATCAGCACCCTGCTGCCCATCTTCGTCCGCGACGTCCTCGGCCTCGATCCTGTCAATCTCGTCTACATCATGGCCCCGGGAGGCATCGGCTTCATCCTCGGCAGCGTCCTCTCGCCCTGGCTCCTCGCCCGCTTCGGCGAGCGCCCCATGGCCGCCCTCGCCGTCCTCTCCATGTTCGCCGGCTCCATCGGCTTCTTCCTCATCGACCTCATCGCCCCGGTCATCGGCCCCTTCAGCCCCCTCCGCCTCGTCGAGGTCTTCGGCGTCCGCCCCGGCAACGCCACCCTCGCCGCCTCTCTCCTCTCCATCCCCCTCGCCTTCGGCTCCACCCTCGGCGGCGCGGCCGTCCAGACCTACATCAACCGCCATGTCCCCGTCGCCCGCCAGGGCGGCGCATTCGGCCGCCAGGAACTGCTCGACAACGCCACCACCCTCTTCATGATCGCGTTGCTCGGCATCCTCGGCACGGCGCTCGGCCCCCGCATGGTCTTTCTCGTCGCCCCGGTCCTCCTCCTGCTCTCCGTCGCCGCCCTCATCCGCTACGCCTTCCGCCACGCCGGCGAGGTCACCCCCGGCTTCGGAACCGTCGTCAGCGGCCTCCTGCGCTACCGCGGACCTGACGAGGACGACGCCGCCCGCCCCTGACGCGCCGCGGCGGGCCGCGCAGGCCTCGCCCCCCGCTCCGTTCTCGCCACCCGCGACCGGGCGGGCCCGGCCAGCCCGATGCAGGCGATGCAGATCAACGGCGCCAGCCCCAGCAGTCGGTAGGCCGCCGGGTAGTCCCCGCTTGCCGCCAGCAGCGTCCCCGTCAGCAGCGGCCCGATCCAGTTGCCCAGCCCGTTCGCCGCCGCCGCCAGCGACATCACCGCCCCGGGAACCGGCGTCGGCGTCGCCAGCAGCCGCGCATTCACCCCGATGAGCACCGCCGCCGTCCCCACGTTCATCATCGTCGCCATCGCGAACGCCCCCCCGACCGACGCGAAGGCCGAACCCGCCAGCAGCAGCGCCAGCGCGCAGATCAGCGCCCCAGCCGCCATCACCGGGCGCGCCCCACCGCGCCGGATCATCGCCGGCACCGTGCTGTCGCCCCCGAGTTCCAGCACCCCCGACACCAGGAACAGCAGGCTCAGCATCGTCGCGGAGATCGCGAACTGGTGGTCCAGCCACGCGCCGAAGTAGGTCAGCCACCCGTCGTAGGCGCCGTTGATGGCCACGATCACCCCGTACAGCAGCATCACCTCCCGCTGCCGCCCCACCTTCCGGAATGCGCCGAACCGGCCGTCCGCGCCCGCCGCGCCCGCCGCGCCCGCCGCGCCCGCCGACGCGCCGGGACTCCCCGGCGGGATCCGGCCGATGCCCCCGAGAAAGAGCGCCAGCGGCACGCCGGTCACCGCGAGGGCGGCCCGCCATCCCGCCTCCGCGTTCACGGTGGTCACCAGCGGCAACCCGGCGATGAACGCCAGCACCGCCGCGCTCATGAACAGCGCCAGCGCCCGCGTCCGCCACGGCTCCGCGAACGTCTCGCGCGTCACCGCGTACACATTGGCCATCAGCACGGCCAGCCCGAGGCCCGAAATCACCCGCCCCGCCAGCAGCCAGCCGAACCCCGGCGCCAGCGCCGACACCAGCAGCCCGGCGCCCAGCAGGCCCGCCTCCGCCCACAGCCAGGCGCGCCTGCCGACGCGGTCCATGAACGGCGTGGCCAGCAGCGAGCCGGCGAAGGCCGCCAGCGCGGTCGCGGTGGCGAGTTGCCCGCCCAGCGCCGCCGACACGCCGAACTCCCGGGCGATCCCCGGCAGCAGCGGCGTCAGTTCGAAGATGGTCAGGAAATTGATGAACCCGCCGAGCATCAGCACCGCGAGGATGTCGACGCGTGGACGGGATGGCTGGGAATGCACGGTCACCTCCGCGTGGAATCGAATCGGCGGCCTCCCTCCTCCCCCCGCGGACCCCGCCGCGG
>JBJTKE010000616.1:0-1703 GCA_046096285.1 Chloroflexota bacterium | reverse complement strand
GTACCAGCCATGCCACCAGCACCGTGGAAAGCACGACCCCTGCGCCGCCGATGGAGACAGCCGCCGATGCGCCCACCCAGGATGCGACCAGTCCGGCCTCGAACTCGCCGAGTTGCGGGCCGCCCATGGCGAAGGTCGAATGCGCCGCCGCGATCCTGCCGCGGAGGTCATCCGGCGTGACCATCGTGCGGACGGTGTGGCGCATGGCCATGCTCGCCGCGTCCGCCGCGCCGCCGCCGGCGAGGAAGAGCAGCGCGACCGGCAGCGAGTCGCTCAGGCCAAAGCCGATGGTGCACAGGCCGTAGGCAGCCACGGCCCCGAGGACGCCCAGCCCCGGGCGGTGCGGGATGCGAATGGCCGCCAGAACGGCGCTGCCGGCCAGCGAACCCGCCGCTGGCGCCGAAAGCAGCAATCCGAGGGTGCGGGGGCCTCCTCCCAGGATGTCGCTGGCGAAGATCGGCATCAGCACGTTGGATTGCCCCCAGAAGGTGGCGAGGAAATCGAGACCCATCACGCCAAGGAGGATCGGGGTCGCCCAGAGGAAGCGCAGTCCCTCCCGGATGGCCGCGACGCCGCCCTGCCGACTGGTCGGCAACTCGGGCCGAGCGCGCATGGCGACGGCCGCGGCGATGACGACCAGGAAGGTGAGGGCATCGAATGCGTAAATGGGCCCGACACCGATGGTGGCGAGCAGGACGCCGCCGAGCGCCGGCCCGGCCACCGCCCCGATCTGGTAGGCGAGGCTGTTCATCGTCATCGCTCCGGCCAGCAGGTCGCGTGGGACCAGCGCCGGGATCAGCGCCTGCCGGGTGGGCGAGCCGATCGCGCCAACGGCCGCCGCGGCCATCGTGACGCCGTAGATCCAGGCCGGGGTGATTCGCCCGGTGATGGTCAGCCCGGCCAGCACGAGGGACAACCCGGCGAGGACGGCCTGGGACTGGATGAGCGTCATCCGGCGGTCGCCGCGGTCGGCGATGACGCCGCCCCACAGGCCGAAGATGAGCAGCGGCACGAACCGGCTCAGGCCGAGCAATCCGAGTTGGAGCGGATCGCGGGTCAGTTCGAAGATCTGCCAGGCCAACGCGGTGCGCATCAACTGGCTGCCCGCCATCGAGATCACCTCGGCGGACCAGAGCAGGCGGAAATCGCGATAACGGAGCGCTTCCCACCCGCGGGAACGATTGGTCACGTGGGCTCCCCACCGGGAATTCCGGATGCGATCGAGGCGCCGCGGAGCGGTTGGCGCGGCGCGATCGTGCTCGCGCGCTGCGAATAGCCTATCGACTTTTTCCGCGAGGCGTGGTATTAGTATTCGCGTGGGCTGTCCGGGGAGGGTAGCCGAGTCAACGTATGGGAGGGAATCGCATGAATCTCCTGTTCGGTCAGGTCGTCGAGACCGCCCTCGCCGGCAACGGCGGTGGCGCGAACGCTGGTTCCAACGGCGGCGCCGTTGCGGCTGGCGACATCAACAGCGGCGGCAACGCCGGCACCGCCATCGGTGTTGGCGACACTCACGGTCAGGTTGCGGTCTCCGGTGGCGACATGGCCAACGGCACCAACCTGGGCGTTGCGGCCAACGCCGGCACCGGCATCGCCGATGCCTCCGGTGGCGACTACAACGTCGCGTTCGTCAGCTAAATCCTGACGGACCGTCTCCTCCGGGAGACGGCGATCGGCCCTGACCGTTAGTCGGTCAGGGCCGT
>JBJTKE010000615.1:0-1422 GCA_046096285.1 Chloroflexota bacterium | reverse complement strand
CCGTATGCGCCGCTCTCCGCGCTGCTGCCGCGGGCAGATGTCCGGGCCTGCTCCCGACCCGCAGCACGGCGCGCAGCCCGAGCATGCCCGCGGCGGCGGCGGCCGCGTCGTAGAACCCTCCCGCCTCGTTGACCGCGGTGGTGCCGAGGGTGACCACCAGCGGCGGCTCTCCCGCGTCGAGGAAGGCCCCAAGGTCCGGCTCCATCCCCGCCGCGGTCGGATCGTCGACAAATGGGAACCCGGTCACCAGCGCGGACGCCGGCCAATCCGGCTGCGGGGCGGCCAGCAGCGGACTGAACAGCGCGAGCGCCCGGAGCGGGGAATGCTGCGCCGAAACCGGATCCCCCCGGTCGTCGAGTCCGCACTCGCGCCGGATCGCCCGCCACTCCCCGCTCCACGCGCGGAGGACGCCGTCCTTCGCCGCCGCGGCGATCCTGGCGCCCGAACCCCCGAACGCGCGCAGGGCAGGGCCCGACCACCCCGGGCCTACGACCGGAGGGTCGGACCGCGAGAAGTAGGCGATGGGGCTGACGACGCCGGAAATCCAGGCGACGCCAAGCCGCTGCGCCACGATCGGGGCCGCGAAGGCGAGCGTGTGCGACAGGATCACGTCCACACCGCCGGCAGCGGCCAGGGTGTCCTCGAACGACGCCCGGAGCGACGGCAGGAACATCTCGGAGAACAGCGCGCCCGGAGACGCCCTGCCGGAGCGGATGCGGTCCCACAAGTCGGGATCCGGCTCGTTGACCGCCTTGTCCGGCCGGATCGGGGCAGCGCCGAGGCCGAGGCCACGGATGCGCGCCGCGTGGACGGCGGGCGCGCCCACCGTCACGTGCCAGCCACGGCGGCGAAGTTCGTGACCAACGGCAAGGTAGGGCAGCAGATCGCCGGCCGACCCGTAGGTGCAGATCAGGATGGATCGTCTAGCGCTCATGAATGGCCCGCTCCACCGCCGCCGCCGCGACCGCTCCGCCACGCTCCACGCGCACAGCTCCGGCCAGTTCGCCGGCCCGAACGGTGAATGAAGGATCGCCGGTCAGCCGGAGCAGCGCCGAGGCCGCACGGCCAGCCTCATATCGTCCGCGCGGGATCGCCAGCGCGACGCCGAGCCGCTCGGCGCGGCGGGCATTGTCCGGCTGATCGTGGGCGTGGGGGACGACCAGCATCGGCTTGCCCGCGGCCAGCGCATGGGAGGTCACCCCGATGCCCCCATGATGGATCACCGCGGCGGCCCGCTGGAAAATCGGCGGCAAGGGGAGCCACGGCTCAAGCCAGACTCCATCGTCACCGGACGCCAGCCCGGGCGAGTCAGCGGGCGCGCCGATCAGTACAGCCCGCCTGCCCACCTCCCGCGCCGCATCCGCGGACTGCCGGTAGAAGTCGCCGGGCTCGAGCGATGCCGCCGAACCCAGGGTGAACACC
>JBJTKE010000614.1:0-2903 GCA_046096285.1 Chloroflexota bacterium | reverse complement strand
CCTCTGGGAGATCAACGAGGCGTTCGCCAGCGTCGCGATGATCTCCTCGCGGCGGCTCGGCATCGACCCGGACCGGGTCAACGTGAACGGTGGCGCGGTCGCGCTTGGGCATCCCATCGGGGCCAGCGGCTGCCGGATCGTGCTCACCCTGATGCACGAGTTGGGCAGGCGGGGCGGCGGCATCGGCGTTGCCGCCATCTGCAGCGGCGGCGGCGGCGGCGACGCCATCGTCATCGAGGTCACGGGAGCATGAGCGGACAGCGCCACCACTCACTCGCGGGCGCCGCGCCCGAAATCGCCCCGGATGCGTGGATCGCGCCGGGCGCGGCGGTGATCGGCGACGTCACCGTCGGCCCGCAGTCGAGCATCTGGTTCAACGTGACCGCCCGCGGCGACGTGGCGGGCATCCGCATCGGCGCGGGCAGCAACGTCCAGGACAACGCGGTGCTGCATGTCGACGCGGGCCGGGAGTGCATCATCGGTGACCGGGTGACCATCGGCCACGGCGCCATCGTCCACGCCTGCACGGTGGCGGACGAGGTGCTGATCGGGATGGGCGCGGTGGTGCTGTCGCGCGCGCGGATCGGGACGGGGTGCATCATCGCCGCCGGCGCGGTGGTCCCGGAGGATGCCGTCATCGAGCCGCACACGCTGGTGATGGGCGTCCCCGGCAAGCCCCGGCGATCGCTGACCCCCGAAGAGCACGAGCGGGTGCTGGACAACGCCCGCCGCTATGTCAACCTGTCCCGCATCTATCTCGCGCAGGGAGCAACCTGATGGCCATCGACGTTTCCCGCGATCACCACGTCGCGACGGTCACCCTCAACCGGCCGGAGGCGCTCAACGCCTTCAACTCGGAGGAACTTGCCGCCCTGGTTCAGGCCTTCTCCTGGCTGCGCTCGGAGCCGGGCATCCGCTGCGTGATCCTCACCGGGGCGGGCGAGAAGGCCTTCGCGGCGGGGGCGGACATCAAGCAGATGGCGGGTCTCGACGAGCAGGGCGGCCACGAGTTCGGCGAGCTCGGCCATGCCGCGGCCAATGCGATCGAGCGCTTCCCGCAGCCCGTCATCGCCGCGGTCAACGGCTACGCCTTCGGCGGCGGCTGCGAACTCGCGCTCGCCTGCGACCTCCGGATCTGCTCGGAGAACGCCGTGTTCGGGCAGCCCGAGGTGAAACTCGGCATCCCGCCGGGCTGGGGCGGCAGCCAGCGGCTGCCACGGGCCGTTGGCCCCGGCATGGCGGCGGAACTCATCCTCACCGGCCGCAACGTCCGGGCCGACGAGGCCCTGCGGATCGGGCTCGTCAACGCGGTCCATCCCCTGCCCGACCTCCTGCCGAAAGCCCGTGAGCTCGCCGATGCGATCGCCGCGAACAGTCCCTGCGCGGTGCGCGCCGCCAAGGCCGCGATGAGCCGCTCCTTCGCCGGCAACCCCGCCACCGGGCTGGACACCGAACTGCGCCTGTTCGCCGCGGCCTTCGCGACCGCGGACCAGAAGGAAGGGATGCAGGCGTTCATCGACAAGCGCAAGCCCGAGTTCGCCTAGACCACCGGAGACCCCGCGATGAACGGCAAGACCTGCGTCGTCGTCCGCGACGGCGACGCGTTCCACGGCAAGCAGGGGCTCGACTACCGCGCCGGCATCTCGGCGGAGACCGCCGGGGCGGCGGGCATCTGCATGCACATGCTGACGATGCCGCCCGGGGCCCGCGCCGAGCCGCACCTCCACGAGCGCCACGAAACGGCCATCTACGTGCTGCGGGGCCGGGCCGGGATGTGGTTCGGCGAGGGCCTCTCCGAGCATGTTGCGATGCAGGCCGGCGACTACCTGTACATCCCCGCTGGCGTCCCTCACCTTCCCTACAACGCCAGCAGCGCGGAGCCGTGCGAGGCGATCCTCGCCCGCACCGATCCGAACGAGCAGGAAAGCGTGGTGCTGCGCCCGGACCTTGCCGACCCGGGCAACCCCGCGTAGCGGTGCGCCGCCGGCGCTCCGGATTCGTCTAGACTGCGGCATCGAACGATGCGCGCACTCCGGGAGGGAATGAACCGATGCGATTCACTGGCAGGACCGCGATCGTCACCGGCGGCGCCCGGGGAATCGGGCAGGCCGCCGCCGCCCGCATGTTCGCCGAGGGCGGCAGGGTGCTGATCGCCGACGTCGACCTCGCCGGCGGCGAGGAGGCGGCCGCCGAACTCGGCCCCAACGCCGCCGCCCACCGGTTGAACGTCACCAGCGAGGAGTCCTGGCAGGAGACGGTCGAGCGGACCATCTCGCTCTGGGGCAAGATCGACGTGCTGGTCAACAACGCGGGCGTCGCCGGCGACAACATCGTCTCCTGGGAGATGCCGGTCGCGGAGTGGAAACGGGTGATCGACATCGACCTCACCGGCGTGTTCCTGGGCTGCCGGGCGGTCGTGCCGCACATGATCGGGAACGGCTACGGGCGGATCGTCAACGTCGCCTCCATCGCCGGCAAGGAAGGCAACCCGAACGCCGTCGCCTACTCGGCGGCCAAGGCCGGGGTCATCGGGCTCACCAAGTCCATTGGCAAGGAGACCGCCACCAAGGGGGTGCTGGTCAACTGCATCGCCCCGGCGGTGATCGAGACGCCGATCCTCGCGCAGGTGTCGGATGCCCACAAGGCATACATGCTCCAGAAGATCCCGATGTCCCGGCTCGGCCAGCCATCGGAGGTCGGCGCGCTGATCGCCTTCCTCGCCTCGGACGACCTCTCGTTCTCCACCGGCGCGGTCTACGACATCTCCGGGGGCCGGGCGACCTACTGATCCATCCCATGACCACAGGGGCAGGCCGCCGCGACGACGCGGCGGCCTGCCGGGTTAATACCCACCGCCGGGGGGGGAGCCCCCCGACAACCCGCAAACCCCCAAAAAGCCCCGC
>JBJTKE010000613.1:0-3088 GCA_046096285.1 Chloroflexota bacterium | reverse complement strand
GCCGCAGGGTGAGGGTAAGGCAGCCGGTGAATCGGGCCGGGATGCCCGCCCGCTCGAGGGCGGCCAGCGTCGCCAGGTCGCGGCAGCCGACCGGCCCGTGGCGCAGCAGGAAGGCGCGGACGCGGGGGTCCTCCAGCATGGGCAGCGCCGGGGGGTGGATATGGATGGAGACGAGCATCGGATCGAGGTCGCAGGCCCCCCGCGCGAGGAGCCGCGGGCGGTGGAGCCACCAGCCGTTGAGGATGACCGCGGCGGAGGCGGGCGGATCGCTGGCGGCGAAGGTGTCGCGGTCCAGCAGGACGGACGCGCCGGGCAGGAAGCGCAGCGCGGCGAGCGACTGGATGTCGTCGCCGAGGTTGCTGGTGGAATACGTGAGAAGCCCCCACGGCCGCGCCGGGGCGCCGCCCGCGGCCGCGGCGGCGGCGTCAGCTGGCGGCGGCATCCCGCATCGGCGCGGATTCCGGCAGGGAGGCGTCCGCGGCGGCGTTGGACCTGCGGCGCTTCCAGGCGGCGGCGGCCACGATCAGGGCGACGACGAGAATCGCCGCCGCGGCCGGCCCGAGGGCGCCCGCGAGAGCGGACTCGAGGGAATGGATGCTGTCGCGGAAGAACCAGCCAAGACCGAGCGGGAGACCGATCCAGATGAGCGCGGCGGGGACCGCGCCCAGCACGAACTCCCGGGTGGTGACGCCGAGCGGCGCAGCGCCGACGGTGAGACCGATCCGCACCACCGGGGTGAGGCGGAGGACGAAGATGGCGAGCACGTCGCGGCCGCCGAGCCGGGCGCGCCAGCGGTCGAGGGCCGACTGCGCGCGCTGCTGGGTGCTTTCGAGGCGGTCCGGCAGGCGCGTGCCGAGGTAGCCGGCGGCGGCGTAGAGGGTCATGGCGCCCGCCAGTTCGGCCAGCACCAGCAGCGCGAAGGCGGCGCCCAGTTCGCCGGGCGAGGCCACCACGAGGCTGCCCGCGGCCAGCAGCACGGCCTTCACCGGGATGCCGGTGGGGATGCCCATCGAGCTGATGAAGACCAGCAGGGCTGCCAGGGGGAGGCCATGATGTACGAGCGCGTCCTGCATCGTGCGGTTCCCGCCTCCGGGTTCCCGGAACTAGTCTCGCCGCTCCGCCTGCCCGAGCGGCCGGGGAGCCGCCGCCGCGGCCGCCTCGCGGGCCCGCCGCAGCAACCGCTCGCGGATCCCGGGCACGCCCGGCAGATGACGGAACGGTAACAGCCACGAGTAACAGGACTGCAAGAGATAGACCCGCGGCGGAACGGAGATGGCGGCGGGCGCGGTCGCGCCGCGGGTGCGGCGGGCGCGGATGGCCGCGATCAGGTCGGCGGCGGTCTCGCCGGGGAAGACCGTCACGTGGCGGCCGAGTTGCCCCGCCGCGAGGTGGCCGTCGCTGCCGCCGAGCATGGCGAGCCCGAGCCGGGCGGCCTCCCGCTCCAGTCGCCGCGCCTGCCAGCCGACCGTCGGGTAGCGGGTTTCGATGGCGTCCGGCAGCAGGCCGAGGCGTTCCAGCCCGCGCAGTTGCCGCGTCCACAGTCCGGGGTGCGGGTGGACCAGCACCACCAGGCTCCCGGCGATGCCCCGCGCCCAGCGGATGATCTCCGGCAGCGGGGAGTCCATCGCCGGCAGGTCGGCGGGAACCTCGCCGGTGAAGAGCACGCCGACGTGCACGATGCGCCCGCGGGCGGTCAGTTCGACGCCGGGGATGACCTCCACGCCACCTGCGCCGCCCGCGCCGCCCGGGTTGGCGAGCGTCCATGCGCGCACGGTCTCGATGTGGTCGTGGTCGGTGATGGCGATGACGGAGACGCCGGCGGCGGCGGCCTCGCGCCACTGCTCGATGGAGAGCAGGCCGTCGCTGCCGGGGGTGTGGAGATGGAGTTCGGCGAGGCTGCACCCGCGGGGAGCGGGCGCGGGGTCGCGCCAGATGGGCGTGAGCATCGACCACTGGGCGAGCCGGGGCGCGATCAGGCGCTCGAGGGCGCGGGCGGCCTGGGCGAGGGTGACGGCGGGGTCGGCGGCGGGCTCCACCGGTTCGGCGATGGTGATCCGCTGCTTGCCGCGGGACCCGTAGGACGCGATCACCGGCACGATCACGGCGCCAGTGGCGCGGGCCAACCGGGCGGGCCCGATCGGCATCGAGATGGCGCTGTCGAAGAAGGGCACCGTCAGCGACGGTGTGGGCGTCGGCTCATCGACCAGCAGCACGACGATCCCCTTGTTGCGGAGGGTGCGCTGCAGGATCGCGCCGAGTTTCGCCGGGTCCTCGTCGACCGGCACGATGGTGACGTTGGCCTGCGCCAGGGTGCGGACGAACCAGTCCAGCACCGCCCGCGATCGGAACGGCTGGAACATGCGGGCGACGATCACCAGTTCGCCCCTGAACCCCTCCCGGGCCAGCCACCGGCGGCCCATGATGCCGAGGGTGGTGTAGGGGCCAGCGTGGGGGGCGACGAGGATGACGCCGCGCTGGTCGAGGAATGGCGTCAGGTTGGACATGCCCCGGGCCTCGAAGTCGGCGGGGTCCGGGAGGCGGATGCTGGCCCGCAGCGTGCCGGCCACCGTCCGCAGGTGGTTGGCGATCTGGGCCGCTCCGATCCTCCAGGCCAGCGGACCCGGCGGCGGCGCGCCGTAGCGGGCATGGCGGACGTTGGCCAGCACCACGTGGCGGCGGCCGGTGAGCATGGTCGCCCAGCCCGCGGCCGCGGTGATGGCGGTCCAGACCGGCCACGGCACCGCCAGCGCCACCCGGCCGAGGGCGACGATCACGCCCAGCACCACGCTGTCCACCCGGGGCGGCGGCGGCTGGTCGCGGCTTGTCTCGTGCGCGGGGTCGGTCACGGGGACCTTTCTGGCGGGGCTTGTGGGCTGGCGGGGAGTGTGGCTTCCGGGCGTGTGGGCTTGTCGGCTGGTGGGTTGTACCCGGGTGGCTGACTGGCCGGTTTCCGTGGGGCCGTGGCCCCGCGGCAAGATCCAGTAGCGCCGCCGCGGGCGAGGGTCGGCCAGATGCCGACGACGGCGCCGTCGCGGACGGCGTAGAGGTTCTCGTGGAGGTGAAGCGCCTGGTCGTGGTAGCCGACGTC
>JBJTKE010000612.1:0-2911 GCA_046096285.1 Chloroflexota bacterium | reverse complement strand
CGGCGGTCGAGGTGCTCGCGGACTGACGGCGGCCGCGCCGGATGTGATCCGGCGCACCGCCGGGGGGACGTCCGGTCGGCCCCGACGTGCTAGGCTACCGCCATCGAACGTGGATTCCGACAGGCCGCGAGGCCGGGGCGCCGGAGGATGGATGCGATGGCGGTCGAGCCGCTGATTTTCGACTTCGCGAAGCCGGGCAGGCGGGGAGTGGCCCTGCCCGCAGCGGACGTGCCGGAGACGCCGCTGCCAGCCAGCATGCGGCGCGAGGCGCTTGCCTGGCCGCAGGTGAGCGAGATCGACGTGATCCGCCACTACACGCGGCTGAGCCAGAAGAACCACGCGATCGACATCGGGTTCTACCCGCTCGGCTCGTGCACCATGAAGTACAACCCGAAGGTGAACGAGGCGGTGGCCCGCTACCCGGGCTTCGCCGGCATCCATCCCTACCAGGAGGAGCGCACCGTGCAGGGCGCCCTCGAACTGATGTGGGAACTGCAGGAGATGCTGGCGGAGATCTCCGGGTTCGGCGCGGTCGGCATCCAGCCCGCCGCCGGCGCCCACGGCGAGTTCACCGGCGTGCTGGTGATCCGCGCCTTCCACGAGGCCAACGGCGAGTCGGCCCAGCGGCGCAAGATCCTGGTGCCGGACTCCGCCCATGGCACCAACCCCGCGACGGCGATCATGGCCGGCTACGAGGTGGTGACCCTGCCCTCCGACGCGCGCGGCAACTGCGACGTGGAGGCGGTGCGGGCGGCGGTCGGGCCGGACGTGGCCGGGCTGATGATCACCAACCCCAACACGCTCGGCCTGTGGGACGAGAACATCGAGGAAATCATCTCCCTCGTGCACGGCTGCGGCGGCCTCGTCTACAACGACGGGGCGAACTTCAACGCCATCCTCGGCATCGTGCGGCCGGGCGACATCGGCATCGACGTCATGCACTTCAACCTGCACAAGACCTTCTCGACACCGCACGGCGGCGGCGGGCCGGGGTCCGGGCCGGTGGGCGTGCGGGCCGAACTGGCCAAGTTCCTGCCCGGGCCGCGGGTCCGCCGCGATGCGGACGGCGTGTACTCGCTGTTCATGCCGGAGGCGACGATCGGCCGGGTCCACGGGTTCCACGGCAACTTCGGCATGATGGTTCGCGCCTACACCTACATCCGGATGCACGGCGCGGCGGGGCTGCGCAAGGTCTCCGAGGATGCGGTGATGTCGGCGAACTACCTGCGCAGCCGCCTGCGCGGCCGCTACCAACTCGCCTTCGACCGCACCTGCATGCACGAGTGCGTCTTCTCCGCCAACTGGCAGAAGGCGAACGGCGTGAAGGCGCTGGATATCGCCAAGCGACTGCTGGACTTCGGGCTGCACCCGCCGACGGTCTACTTCCCGCTGGTGGTGCCCGAGGCGCTGATGATGGAGCCGACCGAAACGGAGTCGATCGAGTCGCTCGACTACTTCGTGAACGCGATGCTCCAGATCGCCGACGAGGCCGAGACCAACCCCGAGTTCGTGCAGGGAGCGCCGTACACCACCGAGTTCAAGCGACTCGACGAGGCTGGCGCCAACCGCAACCTCAACCTGGTCTGGCGGCCCGCCGCCGTCCTCGAGGCGGTCGCCGCCGACTGACGGGGACGGACCGGGTTCGATCACGCATGCGACGGGGTGGGCGGGGCAGGCCGGGCGGGCCGCCCCGCCCGCTCCGTTTGTCCGGTCCGGCCACGTGCCCGCTGCCCAGCCCCTCCCCCGCTTCGGCCGGGAGAGGGGCTTTTCGCGGTGGTGGCGGCAAAATGCGGCGGGTCCGGGGATCGCTGACGAGGGCGGTCGCGAGTCGGAGACCGCCCCTGCTGAGACTGTCCGGGTATGAGGGTGCTGCTGGTAGCCCCCTACGCTGCGGTCACGATCGCGAACGATCCGGTCGTGGCGGCTCCAGGCGCGGGTGTCGCTTCGGCGGCCCCGTCGGCCCCGACGGCATCGGCCACCGGCACGATCAACCGGTCGCGCTCCGGTTCGCGCATGAAAATGCCGTCCTGCTCGTTGCGGGGGCGGCCGGCGTTGTCTCGGGTGTCGTACGGCGGCAGGGCGTAGACGAGGTCGGTGCGGGCGTCGTCGAAGTAGAGTTGCCCGACGAAGACCGGCTCGCCGCCGATGATGGAGCCGCCCTCCGCCGCGCCGCCAGCGCGGACCAGCAGGTGCAGGTGGGGCGTCCGCCCCGGGTACCAGCCAGGGAAGACCGTGTCGAAGACGGCTGCGCCGTCCTCGCCGGTGACCTGGATGCCGCGCATCCAGGAGCCCGTGTCGCCCTGGACGCCAGAGTAGACGCCCGCCGCGTCGCAGTGCCAGAGATCGATGGCGAGGCCTGCGAGCGGCCGGCAGCCGTCCGCCGAAAAGACCCGCAGTTCGAGGGCCAGCGGCAGACCGGGCCTGCCCTCGGTGATGTCCCGCCTCACCGGCATGCCCGGCAGCCAGAATGGCCCCGCGGTCATGGGCGGGGTGGGCAGGCAGGGCTCGGGGCCGGCGGCAGGTGTGGCGGGCGCGGCGGCGAGCGGCCCGAGGCGGAATGCAGGCGCGGCCGCCCCGAGGAGGACGGCCCGGCGGGTCGTGGAGAGCGCGAGCATTCTCGAACCGTGACGGATTCCCATTCCGTGTTCCTCCTCGAGCGTGGTCCGGGCGCGGGACTCAGGAGCCGAGATTGGGCAACACCTCGGCCCGGAACCCCCAGACTCCGGCGGCGAGCAGCAATGCCCCGGCGGCGCGGGTGATTGCGCCGTGATGGGCGACGATCCAACCGGTGAATGCGCGTTGCACCGGCGCGGCGGCGACCGCGAGGGCCACCAGCGGCCAGCCGAAGCCCAGCCCGAAGGCGAGGAACCAGGCCACGCTGCCGGCCATCGAGCCCGCGCCGCCCGCCCCC
>JBJTKE010000611.1:0-10222 GCA_046096285.1 Chloroflexota bacterium | reverse complement strand
CACCCGCCCGAGGGCCCCCTGGCCCCGGTCGGCGCGGGGCGCGCCGCCTCCCGCCAGGCGCCCGTTCCAGCCCACCCCGCCGCCGCCAGCGGTCGCTGGCGGCGGCGGCGGTTTCGCAGTTCCTTAACCCCCGGTCGAGAGAACCCCGGCAAGATGCGACCGTGGGCGCTGGACCCAGGAACCTGACGGAATGGGCCGGAGAGAGACGCCGATGCGCATGCGTGGTCGACAGATGCTGGCCGGAATCGGGACGCTTGGTCTCCTGGCGGCGGGAGTCCCGGTGATGGCGCAGGATGCCACGCCGGCCCCCGGGGCCGCGGAGATCGTGGCGACGTACACCCTGGGAACCGTTCCCATCGGCGAGACGCTGAACGCCGTCCTCGGCGAGGGAGCGATCGGCGACGACCGCGGCATTCCCTTCGGCGGCCTTGGCAGCGACCTGTGGCGCGCCCCCGGCGATCCGGCCGGCGCGTTCTGGATGGTTACCGACCGCGGACCCAACGTGGACGTGGAGGTCGATGGCGACGAGCGGCTCTCGTTCCCGGTCCCGGGGTACACGCCGACGATCCTGCACGTCCGGGCGGCCGGCGATGCGCTCGAGTTGGTCGCCGCCATCCCGGTCGTCGGCCGGTCCGGCGCTGGCGTCACCGGGCTGCCGAACCGGGATGGGGCGGATCCCCAGCCATGGGGGTATCTCGGGGAGCAGCAACTGGCGTTCAACCCGAGCGGTCTCGACACCGAGGGACTGGTCCGCGGCGCGGACGGCGCCTTCTGGCTGGCCGACGAGTATGCGCCGTCGCTGGTCAAGGTGGGCGCGGATGGGGTCGTCGCCGCGCGCTACGTGCCCGCTGGCACGTCGCTCACCGGAGCCGACTACCCGGTCGAGGAGACGCTTCCGGCGATCTACGGCGCGCGGCGCGGCAACCGCGGCTTCGAGGGGCTTGCGATCAGCCCGGACCAGTCCACCCTCTACCTGCTGTTGCAGAGCCCGCTGAACAACCCCGACAAGGATACCGGCGAGGCCTCCCGGATCAGCCGCCTGCTCGCGGTGGACGCCGCGACCGGGGTCCCCACCGCCGAGTATGCCTATGTGCTCGAGGAAGGTCCCGGGTTCGACCCGGCGGAGGGGATCGAGCAGGGAGACATGAAACTCTCCGGGATCGTCTCGGTCGACGCCGATACGGCCATCGTGCTGGAACGCACCGATGACGTCGCCCGTCTCTACACCATCGAATTCGGGCAGGCCACCAATCTGCTCGGTTCCCGCTGGGACGAACCGGCCACCGCGCCGTCGCTGGAGGCCGCCGACCTCGCGGAGGCCGGGGTGACGGCGGTCGCCAAGACCCTGCTGGCCGACCTCGCGCTGCCGGGGATGCCGACGAAGATCGAAGGCATCGCGGTCGTCGACGACCAGACCATCGCGGTCGCCAACGACAATGATTTCGATCTCGGCTCGCTCGAGGATGGCGCCGGCCGGTGGGTTTCCGGGGAGAAGCCGAACCGCGTGCTGCTGGTCCGGGTCGCCGGGGGACTGCCGGCGGCCAGCGGCGCGGCTGAGGCCGCGGCGGCCACCCCGGCCCCCTGACCGGCTGACCGCCTGAGCGCCTGAGCGCCTGACGGCCTGAGCATGCAGGCGGCGCCCGGCCAAACCGATGCGGACTGGCCGGGCGGGGATCGTCGCGATTCCCGCCCGGCCGCATCCGTCTTCCCGGACCCGCGGCCGCGCGCGCGGCGGACGCTGGCCGGACCGGCTACCGGGCGCCGGGGGTGGCGGAAACGCCGGGGCCGGCCGCGCGTGCGAGGTCGGCGAGGGTGCTCTCCATGTCAGCGTAGGCCGCGTCGTCCGCCGGCACGTAGCCGGCAGCGCCGACGATGGCCGAGGCGTCGGCGGACAGGTACTGCAGGAACGCGACGGTGGCAGCGCTCGCGGCGCCGCCGTCGACGTAGAGGAACAGCGGCCGGGTCAGCGGCGCGTAGGAGCCGTCGGTGATGGTGGCGACCGAGGGAGCGACGCAGCCGCTGCCGTTGTCCACCGCCACCTCCTTGACCCGGTCACCGGCCTGCTCGGCGTAGGCGAAGCCGAAGTACGCGAGGGATTCCGGCCGCTGCACGATCTCCTCCACCAGGAAGAAGTCGTTCTCGCTCGGGGTGTAGTCGATCCGGGACCGATCGGCCTCGCCGAGGATCGCCTCGGTGAAGAAGTCGAACGTGCCGGAGTCCGGCCCCGGGCCGAACAGGTCGATCGCCTCATCGGGCCAGGCGGCGTCGAGGTCCTGCCATCGGGTCGCCGGATCCTCCGGGCGCCACAGGCGTTCCAACTGGTCCACCGTGAGGCAGGACACCTCGCCATTGGCCGGATGCACGACGATGGTGACGCCATCGAGCGCCACCTCGAACGCAACCGGCTCCACCCCGGCGGCGGCGCAGGCGGCCAGTTCCTCCGCGGTGATGGGCCGGGAAGCCCCTGCGATGTCGCTCTCGCCGGCGCAGAACCGCCGGAAGCCGCCGCTGGTTCCCGAGACCTCCAGATCGAACCGGACGTCCCCTCCATCGGCCTCGAAGCGCTCCGCCGCCTCCGCCAGGATCGGCCACACGGTCGAGGACCCGTCCGCGATGATTCTGCCGCTGACCTGTGCAGGATCAGCAAGCGCCACAAGCGGCGCCAGGCCCGGAGCGGCGCTCCCGGCGGCCAGCACCCCGCCCAGCCCCAGCACGGCAAGAAAACCCACGCTCCCCGGCATGTTGCCCTCCATGCTTCGATCCGCTCACCACGCGCCTCTGCAAACAAGCGCCTGCTTGATTACGCCGGATCGACGCCCGGGAACCCTCAACAGATCGTCAACGATTGAAACCGCCGCTACGCGGGGAATGCGGCCGGCCAGCCGGAGATGCGCCGCGGAAGCCGGGGGGCGGGATCAGCGGTGAGCCGGGGGCCGGCTCACCGCTTCGCGGAGGTTCGCCGCCCTCCGGGCTGGCCGGGCGCGGGCGCGGGCGCGTCCATGTGGGCGAGCCGTTCCTGGACGTCCACGGCATCCTCGCCGGGGAGGGGCTCGCGACGGCGCCATGTTCCGTCGGGCTGCAGTTCCCGGCTGTTGACGGTGTCCGCGAGGTAGAGCGGCATGACCGTCTCGATGAGGTAGTCCCGGAGCGCGGGATCCTCCACCGGGAAGACGACCTCGATCCGGCGGTCGAGATTCCGCTCCATGAGGTCGGCGCTGCCGAGGTGCACCCGCGGATCGCCGCCGTTGCCGAACGCGTAGACCCGGCTGTGCTCGAGGAAGCGGCCGACCACCGAGATGACCCGGATGTTCTCGCTCCAGCCCGGCACGCCGGGCCGCAGGCAGCAGGCCCCGCGCACGATCAGGTCCACCCGCACCCCCGCCCGCGACGCCGCGTACAGGGCCCGCACGAGCTCCCGGTCCACCAGCGCGTTGACCTTGAACAGCAGCCAGCCGCCGCCGTTCGCATGGTGGGCGTCCACCTCGCGGGCGATCGCTTCCAGCAGGCGCGGGCGAAGGTGGTGCGGCGCCACCCAGAGGGATTCTAACTGCTGGTCGGCGGCGTAGCCGGTGAGCACGTTGAACAGGTTGGTGACGTCCCGTCCGAGATCCTCGCGGGCCGACAGCAGCCCGAGATCCTCGTACACGCGGGCGGTGCCGGCGTTGTAGTTGCCGGTGCCGAGGTGGACATAGCGGCGCAATCCATCCGGCTCGCGGCGGACGACCATCGTCACCTTGCAGTGGGTCTTGAGCCCGGTCACCCCGTAGGCGACGTGCACGCCGTGGCGTTCGAGCCGTTCCGCCCAGGAGATGTTGCTTTCCTCGTCGAAGCGGGCCTTCAGTTCGACCAGCACGGCGACCTGGGTGTCGTCGTCGCGGGCCTCGATCAGGGAGGGGATGAGCGGCGAGTTCCGGCCGATCCGGTAGAGCGTTTGCTTGATGGCGACCACGTCGGGATCGCGGGCGGCGGCCCGCACGAAATCGGAGACGGCGTCGAACGTCTGGTAGGGGAGATGGATCAGGATGTCCCGCTCCCGGATCGCCGCGAAGATGTCGGCGGGATGTTCCGCCGGGGCGGGGGTGATGCCCGGAACCGGTCGCGGCGCGAGCGGCGGGTCGGTGAGGTCGGGACGATCGAGGGACCGGAGTTCGAACAGGGCATCGAGCGCGAGGGGCGCATCGATGGGGTACACGTCGTCGGCGGAGGCGTGCAGGTGCTCCTCGATCCAGCCCCTGACGTCCGGGGGCATCGTCGAATCGACCATCACCCGGACCGGGGGGCCAAAAGCCCGTTGCGCGATCGACTCGCGCATTTCCGCCATCAGGTCGGCGGCGGCGCCGTCGTCATCCTCGTCGTCGCTGAGCACGAGGTCGGCGTCGCGGGTGAGATGGAACGGGAAGGCGGCAATGATCGTGCAGCCGGTGAAGAGCAGGTCGAGATGGGCCGCGACGATCTCCTCCAGCCAGACGAACCGGCGGCAATCGCCGCTCGCGGGGGCCTCCACGAGGCGCGGGAGCGTGGCCGGGATCTTGACGCGGGCGAACCGGAGCCCGGCCGGCAGCCGCACCATCACCAGCAGGTTGAGGCTGTCGTTGGAGACGTGGGGAAAGCGGTGGCCGCGGTCGATGCCCTGCGGGGTCAGGATGGGGAAGATGTCCCGCACGAACCGTGCCCGCAGCGCCTCGCGGCCGGCGGCGTCGATGGAGCCGTAGGGAAGCACGGCGATGCCGGCCTCCGCGAGACCGGGCTGCAGGTGCTCGCGCCAGAGCGCCGCCTGCCGGTCCAGCAGGGCCTGGACGGTGGCGCGCACGGCGGCGAGGGCCTCCGCCGGCGTCCGCCCGTCCGTCCCGGGGGCAGCGATCCCGGCGGCCAACTTCCGCTTGATGCCGGCGACGCGGATCATGAAGAACTCGTCGAGATTGGAGGAGAAGATCGCGGCGAACTTTGCCCGCTCGAGCAGCGGGTTGGCGGTCTCGAAGCCCTCGTCGAGCACGCGCCGGTTGAACTCCAGCCAGCTCAACTCGCGGTTGATGTAGAGCCCGGGCGGCAGCGTCGCCGGCGCCGGCCATGGCGACGCCGGGTGCGGCTCCGGCGCGACCACGGGGCCGGCGGCAGGAAGTGCCGGAGCCGGAGCGGTGGAGGGGTCGCCAGTCGAATCGAGGACCATCGCGTCAGCCATCGTGTTCATCCGGGAGTCCGGGGCTGGGGGGCTGCGGGGCTCCAGGTCAAGGGTCCGGGGCCGGCAGCGATGACGCTGCCACCGGGAATTGTCGCGGTTCGATCCGGGCGAATTGTTGTCGAGTTGTTGTCGCGTGTTCCCCGGGGAGGCGCCCCGTTGCCACGCTTCGGGACGGGAGCATCGCCGGCCGTGGGGCCGCCGGCGGGAGGGCAGGCCGGACCGGTCAGGGATCGCGGCGGGGATTGGCTGCCGGGGCCTCGGCGGCCTGGAGCGCAAGCACGGCGTCACGGGTGATGCCCAGGGTGACTCCTGTCTCGTCGATGCGACGGACGCGGGAGAGCGGGATCGCCACCTCGACCGGCGTGTGCCGTTCCCTGATGGTCAGGATGACGAGCAGGCCGGGCTCCGAACGTCCCGCGGCCGGGCCGCCGGCGAGGCCGATCCACTCGCCGCCGGGCCCCCGTACCGGGGAGCCCGGGCGCACCGTCCCGATTGACGGCCTGTCTGGTCGAGCGCTGGCATCCGGCATCGTTGGCGGGTTGGGGGTACCGGGCGTCGCGATGCCCGCCGATCCCGGCGAGGTGCTCTGGCGAATCCCGTCTTGCCCAGATGGTAGCGAATGGCGGCCGAAAACGTGTTAAGCAGGGCCGGGTTCGAGCCGGAGCCGCGCGCCATCGGGGTCGCGCAAAAAAGGAGCGCCCGGGCAGTCGCCTGCCCGGGCGCTCGCCGCGCCGCACGACGCGGCGGGAATTCAGGAGGCCGGCGTGGCGACCGCGGCCCCGGCGGCGGCGCTCAGCGCGGCCTCGAGGTCGGCGACGTCCGCCGCGTAGGTCTCATCCGGGGAGGCCACGAAGCCGACCTCGCCAGCGAGGGTGGGCACGTTCTCGAGGTAGAACTTGAGGAACTCCTGCACCTCGGGCCGGGCCAGGCTGTCGGTCTTGACGTACACGAACAGCGGGCGGCTCAGGGGCTTGTAGCTTCCATCGCGGACGCTTTCGGTGGTCGGCTCGACGCAGCCGTCGCCGCCGTCGATCGCCACGGCCCGGAGGGTGTCCTGGTTGGCCTCGTAGTAGGCGTGCCCGAAGTAGGCGAGGGCGTTCTCATCGTTCGCCACGCCCTCGACCAGCACGTTGTCATCCTCGGACGGCGTGAAGTCCTCGCGGATTTCGTCCTCGCCGAGAATGGTCTCGACAAAGTAGTCGAAGGTGCCGGAATCGGTTCCCGGCCCGTAGAGGTTGATCTGCTCGGCGGGCCACGAGGCGTTCAGGTCGGCCCAGGTCATCGCCGGGTTGTCCTTCTGCCACAGCAGCTTGAGCGCGTCGAGGTTCATGCAGTTGACGAAGTCGGCGTTCGAGTTGACCACGACGGTCAGGCCGTCGTAGGCGACCTCCATCTCGAGGTACTCGATGCCGGCGGCGGCGCAAGCGGCAGCCTCCTCGTCCTTGATCGAGCGGGAGGCGTTCTGGACGTCGGTCTCGCCGGCGCAGAAGCGCTCGAACCCGCCGCCCGTGCCGGAGATGTCCACGCTGGTCTTGACGTTCGGCGCGACCGCGTTGAACTCCTCGGCAATGGCCTGGGTGATCGGTCCCACCGTGGAGGACCCGTCGGAGATGATCTCGCCGGTCAGGGCAGCGAGATCGACATCCTGCGCGGTGACCGGCGCAAAGATGCCGCCACACACCATCGCGGCCACGGCGACGCTCGCCGCGCCCCTTTTCACCATCGAACCGGAGATACCCATTGCAGCCTCCTCCGACCTCTTCCTTCCGGCTCTTCGCCGGTCCGGGCGCCGCGGTCACCGACCGCTGGCGAGAACGATCGTAGGCGTGCCACGACGCTGGATGGTGTAGACAGTGTTAACTCCGGGCCGCCACTGGTCCCGGCTTCGCCGCGCGCGCCGGGCCGCGGCTGGCTGCTTCCGCCCTCCGGCCCGGCCCCGTCCTCCGGGGCGGCGGGATCCGCGGGATTGGCGGGATTGGCGGGAGCCTCCTCCTCCGCGTTCGCAGGTTTCGCGCCACGGGCCCGCTCGACCTCGTCGAACATGCTGGTCAGCAGCAGCACGGATTCCAGTTCCATGGATGTCCTCCCCGGCTGGGCAGCCGTCGGTCAGGCCCCGGCGATCGCGGCCTCGAGCGCGGCGGCGGCGTCGCTGGCGGTCGCGGCGGGGACCGGAATCTCTCCGGTATCCGCCACCAACCCGGCGGCGTTGGCGAGATAGAAGCGGACGAACTCCCGCACCTCGGGCCGCTGCAGATCGGCGGTGTTGACATAGATGGAGAGCGGCCGGGACAGCGGCGCGTACGCGCCGTTCGCGATCGTCTGGAACGACGGCGCGACGCAGCCGTCTCCCGCGTCGATGGCGAGGGCCCGCAGGTCGTCGCGGTTCAGGTCGTAGTAGGCGAATCCGACGATGCCGGTTCCCGCGGCGTCGTAGGAGATGCCGTTGACGAGCACGTTGTAGTCCTGGCTCGGCAGGTAGTCGCGGCGCAGTCCACCGTCCTTGCCGACGATCTGCTCGGTGAAGTACTGGTAGGTCCCGGAGTCGGGCGCCGGACCGTAGAAGGAGAGGGCGTCGTCGGGAAGCAGGGGATCGAGATCGCTGAAGGCGGCGACGGTGCTGTCCTCCGTCCAGAGCGCGCGGGCCTGAGCGGTCGTCAGGCAGGTGACGTCGAGCATGGGGTTGACGACCAGGGTGACGCCGTCGAGGTCGACGGTCAGCCGCAGGTACGCGATCCCGTTGGCGGCGCAGGCGTCGGCCTCGGCCTGGGCGATCGGGCGCGAGGCGTTCTGGATGGTGGTCTCGCCGCGGCAGAACCGGGCGAATCCGCCGCCGCTTCCCGCCTGGTCGACGGAGATGCGCACCTTCGGGGCGAGCGCGGCGAAGTCCTCCGCGGCGGCCTGGGTGATCGGTCCGGTGTTCGTCGAACCGTCGGAGACGATCGCGCCGGACAGCGACCCGATATCGGGGGGTGGGGAGTAGGCCGGGGGCGCGCCGTCCTGGGCCCGGGCGAGGCCCGCGCCGCCGGCGGCGAGCGTGGCGGCCAGGACCGCGACGGCAACTGATCGGAAGCGCATGCGTCACTCCTCGCAGGGATGGCCGGAAACCGGGGCCCCGGGCTCCGGGCTCCGGGACCGCGCCCATGATGCGGCGACGCGGGGGTTGCGGGGTCAACGAATCGTCAACGCGCCATGCGCGGGGCAGGCGCGCCCGGCCGGCCAACCGGATGCGGGAGCGGATCCCGGGACGACGGCGTGGCGCCGGCGGTCAGTCGACCGTGCCGTCGTCGCTGAGGGTCATGACGTCGTCGTCGACGAGCGGGCGGGACGGGGCCGGGCGGGCCGCGACGGGCAGCGACAGCGGGTTTTCCCGGGGAGGCTCCTGGGCCACCAGGGCCAGGCGGAGGTCGCGCATCGCGAAGACGCCGATGAAGTTCTTCACCCGGCTGTCGCTCCAGAGCACGCTGACGATCTGCTCGGCGACGGCGGAGATCTCCTGCGGGGTGGCCATCGTCAGGAGCTCCCGGTCGCCGCAGGCGTCGCGGCGAAGGGCGGTGAGCAGCCCAGATTCGGTGGCCTGCGGGGTTGCCATGGCCATGCCGCGTCCTGCGGGATCCTCGATCGGTCGAACGTCCATTCCGCACCTCCGGGACCACTGGACTCCAGCTGCGCCAGTCCGGCCAGCACGCGCCTCGCTGCGCGCGATGACTCTAGCAGCAGGGGCCGTGGCGGATGTTAACGAGGGCGCGCCGGGCCCCGGCCACCCGCGGTGGCGGCGCATCGGGCGGCGGCCGTGCGGGCGCCCGGCGTTGACGCGGCGTTAACCATGTGCCTGCGGCGCGGCGGTAGCCTCGCCAGGAACGCGGCCGGGGCCTATCGTGGGCGGGCCGCCATCGCGGGAGTGTTTCGAGCAGATCATCACCAACAACGTGCCGGCGCAGGAGGCGTTCGATGCGGTCGCGGCCACCCTCACCGAGGAGGCCAAGCCGGTCATCGAAGCGCTGCAGGCGCTCGCCTAGCCAGCTTCCGCCGCGGCTCGCGCCCCTCTGGCCGCGGCACTCCTCGAACGGCGGGCCCCTCCCGGACGGTCCGGGGGGGCCTGCCCCATCTTCCAGCCCCGGGCGGCTGCGAGGGTTCACCGATGCGGGAGGTTCGCTGCCGATGCGCCAGACGGTGCTGATCGTGCTCGATGACGATCCCGGGGCGACCGCGGAGCTCGATGCCCTGCGGCGCCTGGACTTCGGCTGCGAATCGGTCGTGCTGCTCGACCCCGGCGCGCCCGGGCCGGCGACCTCCGCCCGGTGCACCCCCGGCGATGACCGCAGCCCCGGTGGCCACGGCAACGGCCGCGCCGCCGCCGTCCCGGGAGCGCCGGAGGATCGGCTGGCGCACCTGGCCGTGGACGGAGGCGGCGGGGAACCCCGGCGTCCGCAGGAGACGCTCCACGGCGCGCGGTCGGCTGCCGGGACCGAGCCGGCGGCGCGCGTCCGGGAGTCGGCCAAGCGCCATGGGTGCGGGATGATCGTGATGATGGCGCCGCGCGATGCGGGACCGGGGACACCGGGAGCCGGGAACCTGGTGCACGAGATCGCGTGCGACCTGCCGGCGCCGCTGCTGATCGTGCCGCGCCGCCCGTCGGGGCAGGCGGAGAACCGGGTGCGGCGCATCCTGGCGCCGCTCGACGGGTCGGCGGCGGCGGAGGACGCGCTGCCGCTCGCGGTCGAGACCGCGGACCGGCTGCGGGCGGAAGTGGCGCTGGTGGAAGTCGTCGACGCGAGCCTGTTCTCGTCGCCGCTCGGGGAGCGGCTGGCGCCGCAGCTGTACGACCGGCTGCGGGCGGGGCTCCGCGACCAGGCCAGCCACTACCTGCGCCACGTTGCCGAGGACTGGACGCGCCCCGGCCGCGTGCTGACCATGACGGTGCTGGAAGGCACGCGGCGCGAGGTTATCGCGCGCAGCGCCGGGGCCACCGACCTGATCGTCTGGGCCGTGTCGTCCCGGGTCCGGCCGGCGCGATGGTTGCCGGAGGGGGTGGCCGAAACCCTG
>JBJTKE010000610.1:0-2373 GCA_046096285.1 Chloroflexota bacterium | reverse complement strand
CCCGTTGGTGGGCGAAGGTCAGCGGAGGCCGGCCATCCGGGCGAGGATGTCGTGCAGTTCGTCGGCTGGTTGCCGCAGCCGGCCGTTCTTGAAGGCGCGTTCGCTCTCCAGGGCGGAGAACACCTGCGGCAGCACGCTGTCCGCCCCGCCGCGCCACGAGCGGCTGATGGCAGCCAACTGGTTGGGGTTGGAAAGCCCGAGTTGCCGGCCGACCTCGGCTGGCTCGCCGCCGCCGGGGGTGCCGGCGATCGCGCCGAGTTCCACCTGCGAAAAGACCTGCGCCGCGAGTTTTGCCGGTTCCTCGCCGGCGGCGAGCAACTGCTCGAGGTGGCGGGCGGCCTGCGCGAGGTCGCCGTTGGCTGCCGCCTCGACGAACGCGAAAATGCGGTCGTCGGGCGCGCCCTCGACGAGGGCGCGGAGGTGGCGCACCGCGATTGGTTCCGGGTGGGCGAACAGCGCCAGCGTCGCGATCCGGGCGCGCAGCAGGTCGAGGTCGGGCGGGCGGTCGTAGCGGGGGTTGGAGGGCCTTGCCTGCCACGTCTGGGGATAGAGCGCCGACACGAGAGATCGTGCCGCCTCCTCTTCCATCTCGCCGCCGCTCTCGCGGGCGGCCTGCATCGCCCACTGCACGAGGCCGCGCCCGCGGGGCGGCTCGCAGCCGGTGATCTCGGCGTCCCGGGCGGCGCGCTTGACCGCAGCCGGCACCGAGCCGAGGGCGGGGTCGACGAGGATCAGCGTGTTTTCGGGGGCGGCGCCGGCGAAGAGCGGGGCGAGATCGAGAGCGCCGCTGGCGGGCGCTTCGCCGTCGTCATCCGAGCCGCGGCCTTTCGCCCGCGTCATCAGGTCCCGGACCAGCACGACGCGGCCGGCATCGAAAAAGCCCCGGCTGCCCGCGGCGACGACGATCTGGGAGAGCGGGGTTTCGGAGGCGTCGAACCGGGAGGTGTTCTCGCCGCCGGGGTCCATCCGCCGGGCCAGTGCGTCGGCGGTCTGGCGGGCGGTCGCCGCATCCGGGCCGTGGATGAGGTGGATCACGGGCGCATCCTCCGGCCGGACGGGGGGGGGAAGTCTGGGAAGGGCCTTTGCCGCCGTGCCGTGTGCGTTCAGAGTCGTTGAACCTGCAAAGCAGGTGGGCGCCCCGGACCGGCGCGGCGGACCGCGCAAGAGGGGCTCCCGACTCGGAAACATCGGCTCAAGACATAAGAAGCATCACCAACACCGCAGGTCCGGCCCGCAGGGAGCGGACACCCGGCAGCGGGGCGGCGGCAACCGGGCAAGCGCGGGGCGGCTGCCGCGTCGTAGCATGAAGCGTTCACGGCGCGGCCCGGCATGGGCGTGAGGAGCAGGACATGACCGACGGCCAGCGGGTTCGGGTGGTGGTGACGGGCATCGGGATGGTTGCGCCAGTGGGCGCGACGAGGGAGGCGGCCTGGGAGGCCCTGAAGGCGGGCCGATCGGGCATCTCGCCGATCACGCGGGTCGATGCCTCGGCACTGGAAACCCGGTTCGCCGGGCAGGCGCCGGACTTCGACCCGGTCGAGGCTATGGGCCGCAAGGAATCCCGCCGGGCCGACCGCTACACGCAGTTTGCCGTGGCCGCGGCGAAGGAGGCGCTCGCGCAGTCCGGGCTGGCCATCGACGAGAGGAACGCGGCGCGGGTGGGGGTCATCATCGGCAGCGGCATGGGCGGCATGGAGACGCTGGAGGAGGGCATGAAGACCCTGCAGGCGCAGGGGCCGGGCCGCATCTCACCCTTTTTCATGCCCATGTTCCTGGCGAACATGGCTTCCGGCGTGGTGGCGATGACGGTCGGGGCGAAGGGGCCGAACTACTCCCCGGTATCGGCCTGCGCGAGTTCCGCCCACGCCATCGGCGAGGCGGCGGAGACGATCCGGCGCGGTTGGGCCGACGCGATCCTGGCGGGCGGAGCCGAAGCGCCGGTCACGCCGCTGAGCATCGCCGGGTTCAACGCGATGGGCGCGCTCTCCACCCGGAACGACGACCCGCAGGGCGCCTCGCGCCCCTGGGACCGCGGCCGCGACGGCTTCGTCCTCGCCGAGGGCTCGGCGATGCTCGTCCTCGAGGAGGCCGACGCGGCCCGTGCGCGCGGGGCGCGGATCCTCGGCGAGCTCGCGGGCTACGGCGCGAGCGCGGACGCCAGCCACATCACGCGCCCCGCACCGGGTGGCGCGGGTGCCCTTCGGGCGGCCCGGCGCGCGCTCGTGAAGGCGGGGATCGAGCCCACCGCGATCGACCTCGTCCTCGCCCACGCGACGAGCACGCCCGGTGGCGACATGGAGGAGCTCGCCGCGATCCGGACGCTCCTCGGCGACCACGGGCCCGCCGTCTCGATCAGCGCCCTGAAGGGCGCGA
>JBJTKE010000609.1:0-4114 GCA_046096285.1 Chloroflexota bacterium | reverse complement strand
GACATCCTCCGCGTCACCGCCGACATCTTCAAGGATGGCCACGACCACCTCGCTGCCATCGTGAAGTACCGCCGCCGCGCGGATCGCGCGTGGCGCGAGGTCCCGATGGTCCATCTCGGCAACGATGCCTGGGAGGCCGCCTTCCCGCTCGATGAGAACACCCGCTACCAGTACACCATCGAGGCCTTCCCCGACCGCTTCGACACCTGGGCCGACGGCGCCCGCAAGAAGGACGCCGCCGGGCAGGACGTCTCGCTGGAAATCCGCGAGGCAGTCATCCTGCTGGAGGAGGCGCTCTCCCGCGCGCATGGCCCCGACCGCGACGTGCTGGCGCAGGCCATCGGCATCTCCGGCAGCGACGCCGGGCAACCCGCGAAACTTGAGGTGCTGCTCGGCGAGGCGGTGCGCGCGGCCATGCTGCGCTGCCGCTCCCGCGCTGGCGGCCTCACCCACGAGCCGCCGCTGGAGGTCACCGTGGACCGCGTGCGGGCCCGGTTCGCCGCCTGGTACGAGTTCTTCCCGCGCAGCGCCGGGACCGAGCCCGCCCGCTCCGCCACCTTCCGCGAGGCGATGGACCGCCTGCCCGCCCTCCGCGAGATGGGCTTCGACACCGTCTACCTGCCGCCCATCCACCCCATCGGCGAGACCTTCCGCAAGGGCAGGAACAACTCGGTCACCTGCGAACCGGGAGAACCGGGCGTTCCCTACGCCATCGGCTCCCGCGCGGGCGGCCACGACGCGGTGGAGCCCGGCCTCGGCACGCTTGAGGACTTCCGCGCCTTCCGCGAACGCTGCGAGGACCTCGGCATGGAGGTCGTGCTGGACTTCGCGGTCCAGGCCTCGCCCGATCACCCGTGGGTGACCGAGCATCCGGCCTGGTTCACCGTCCGCCCGGACGGCACGATCCAGTACGCCGAGAACCCGCCGAAGAAGTACCAGGACATCTACCCGATCAACTTCGACTCCGCCGACTGGACCGGGCTGTGGGACGAGTTGCTGCGGGTCGTCCGCTTCTGGATCGGGCAGGGGGTGAAGGTCTTCCGGGTGGACAACCCGCACACCAAGCCGACGCTCTTCTGGGAATGGCTGATCGGGGAGGTGCAGGAGACCAACCCGGAGGTGATCTTCCTCTCCGAGGCCTTCACCAGGCCGAAGGTGATGAAGGCGCTCGCCAAGGCGGGCTTCAGCCAGAGCTACACCTACTTCACCTGGCGCAACTTCAAGCAGGAAATCACCGACTACTTCACCGAACTCACCCGGCAGGAGCCGCGCGAGTACATGCGCGGCAACCTGTTCCCGAACACCCCGGACATCCTGCCGGTCATCCTGCAGGAGGGCGGCCGCCCGGCCTTCCGGATGCGTCTCTGCCTCGCCGCGACCCTCTCCAGCGTCTACGGCATCTACAGCGGCTTCGAACTCTGCGAGAACGCGGCCATCCCCGGCAAGGAGGAGTATCTCGACTCCGAGAAGTACCAGATCAAGCCGCGCGACTGGGACGCCCCCGGCAACATCATCGCGGACGTGACCCGCATCAACCGCATCCGCAACGAGCACCCCGCCCTGCAGGAGTACGACAACCTGCGCTTCTTCCCCACCGACAACGACAACCTGCTCTGCTACGGCAAGGCCACCCCGGACCGCTCCGACTTCATTCTCGTGGTGGTCAATCTCGACCCCTACGAGGCGCGAGAGGGCCACATCGAGTTGCCGATCCAGGAATGGGGCATCGGCTGGAATGACCCCTACCGCATCCACGACCTGACCTTCGACGAATCCCACCTGTGGACCACCGGCCACATCTTCCTGCGGCTGGACCCCCGGGAATCGCCGTACCGCATCTACCACGTCGAGCCGTGGCGGTTCGTGGAGTACGTGGACCCGGGGCTTGGGATGTAGCAGGTCATGGGTTGGCGGGGACGGATGCGGATTGCGGCCGGGGCCATGCCATGCCTCGGCGACGGGAGCCGCGGGGACCGCAAACGTAACAGGAACGATCTTGCGAAGACGGGTATGAACCCGCATCATACTGTTGTACGAGGAGCGCCGGGTCCGGCCCAGCAGGCGCTGGCGCGGAACGGGGGAATACGCGCCCACCGGAGAGGGACATGGACGACCGACGATTCGATGCCGCGCTGCGCGCGCTCGACCGCGCCGCCACCCGCCGCCGCGGCATCGCCGCCGCGCTCGGGGTGATGCTCGGCGCGGCCAGCGTCGACGCCAGCGCGAAGGGCAGGACCGCGCCGGCGGGTGGTCCTGCCGTCCAGGGTCCCTGCGGCGACGGGTCCTGGCAGGACAACAAATGCCGCCGGGGCAAGGATTGCTGCACTGGCTACTGCGAGCAGGTCAAGTCCGGGAAGGTCCGGATTGGCCTCTGCCGCTATGCCCGCACGGGCGACGAATGCAACCGCAAGACCACCTGCCGGAACAACGCCGTCTGCTACAAGGGCGTCTGCACCCTGAAGCGGGACGTGCCCGGCGGCACGTGCAAGCGATGTTCCGGCGGCTGCTGCCAGGGGTCGAAGTGCGCGGAGGGAACCTCCTCGGCGGCGTGCGGGCTGGGCGGCGAGCCGTGCGTGGTCTGCCCCAGCAATTGGGCGGTGTGCGCGTCGAAGGCCTGCGCCGAGGGGACGTGGAGTTCGTCGTCGCAGGCGCCTTCCGTGCCGGACATCACGGGTCTTGCCGTCTCGCAGGATCAACTGACCCTCTACGCGACGCAGGCCACGATTTCGACGTCGGCCCAGGTTTCCATCTGGACCCGGGCTTCCACCAGCGCCGCCTGGACCCAGCAAACGACGATCGGTTCGTATGGAACCAACGCGGACCAGTTCAACTACCCGTCCTTCCTGCTGGTGTCGCCGGACAATCTGACCCTGTACGTGAGCGACGCCGGCAACAACTGGATCTCGATCTGGAGCCGCCCGTCCACCAGCGCGAACTGGACGTGGCAGGCGAATGTCGGCTCCGTGGGGGCGGGGGACGCCAATTTCAACGCCCCGGCCGGCATCGCCCTCTCGCCCGACCAGCTCACGCTGTATGTGGCCGATGCCTACAACTTCCGCATCTCCATCTGGCAGCGCGCATCCACCAGCCAGGCGTTCCAGCCCCTGACGAGGTTTGGCGCCTATGGATCCGGCGATGGGCAGTTCACCTATCCCCAGGGAATCGCGCTGGCTCCGGACCAGAAAACCCTGTTCGTGGCCGACCCGCTCGTGCCGAGGGTGGTGGCATGGAGCCGGTCCACGACGAGCAGCACGGATTGGGCGCAGGCCGGTCAGGTTGGCGGCGGCGAAGGCACGGCCAACGACCAGTTCAGCGCGCCGGCCTCGCTCGCCATCGCATCGGACAGCAGGACGCTCTACATGATCGACGGCTACAACCCCTACACCTTCAACAACAACAAGCGCGCCTCCAGCTGGAACTTCGTCGGCCCGGATGTGACAGACTGGGAGGTGACCAGCGTGTTCGGCTCCACCGTGTTCGACAAGCCGGGGATCCTGGCCGTCGCGCCGAACAATCTCACCATGTACGTCAGCGACGTGGGGCTTTCGCTCGTATCGACCTGGATCCAGCAATAGCGGAACCTCCGCCGCTCATCTCGCAACGCGAACCGGCCCCGGCGGAGTCACCGCCGGGGCCGGTTTCATCCTGTCTCCGACCCCAGTCTCACCCGCCGCCGACGGCGTGGACCACCTCCAGCACGTCGCCGGTTTCGAGGACGGTGGACGGGTACATGGCGCGGGGAACGATAAAGCCGTTGCGCTCGACGATGGCCATCGAGTCGGCCAGTTTCTTGCCGGCGAGGAAGTCGTGGATGGTCGAGCCGGCCGGAAGGGTCTGCGGCTTGCCGTTGGCCGTGATCTGGAGCGCGGCTGATTCCGTGATGTTCGCGGACATGGCGAGACTCCGTGGGGTGAGGCGTTCCGGGACGCCAGCGACGGACAGGGCAAGGGACAGGTCGCGGGCGGCGGATTCCGGGTCCGCGGCGGCGGCGATGGCGTCGATCGCAGCCACCCCGGCGGCTCCCGGCTGGATCGTGTCGCGGTCCCGCTCCGGAGTGTTGCCGCCCATGGCCAGCACGGGGCCGGCCGCGGCGGGGGCGGTGGCGGCGGACCCG
>JBJTKE010000608.1:0-7435 GCA_046096285.1 Chloroflexota bacterium | reverse complement strand
GCGCGGCTCCCCCGGCCACGGCCGCCGCGCCCCCGGCGCCCGGCCCCCCCCCCCCGCGGCCGGGGCGCCTTGCCCGGCGGTAATGGTACGGGGGGGGGCGCCAGCCCCCGCCCCCCGCCCTCGCAAGGACGCATGCCGCATGGGCGCCGATGTCGCGCAGCAGGCACCTGACGGGATCATCCGGCCCAGCCGCGGCCGGGCGGTATTCCGCCGCAAGATCGTGCCCTGGCTGTTCGTGCTCCCGATCCTGCTGATCAACCTCGCGGTCGTCGGCGCGCCCGCGGTCAGCGCCTTCTACTACTCCATGACCGACTGGAACGGCATGGGCGCCGCTGCCTGGGTGGGACTCGACAACTTCCGCGCCCTCGCCGGCGACGCCGCCTTCCGCCACGCCTTCGGCAACAACGTCGTCTGGCTGCTCATGTTCCTGACCGTGCCGATCGCGATGGCGCTCGCCGCCTCCAGCCAGCTCGCCCCCATCCGGCGTGGCGCGCTGTTCTTTCGCATGTCCCTGTTCATCCCCTACGTGCTGCCCAGCGTCATCACCGCCAGCCTGTGGCGGGCGCTGATGAGCCCCGACCGCGGCATCCCGGCGCTGCTCACCGACCTCGGCGTGCCGGGGTTCGACAAGGCCTTTCTCGGCGACCCGAAGACGGCCCTGCCCGCCATCGGCTTCGTCGACAACTGGCACTGGTGGGGCTTCCTGATGGTGCTGTTCCTGGCGGCCATGCAGAACATCCCGCGCGAGCTCTACGAGTCGGCGCGGCTCGACGGCGCGGGCCGCTGGGAGGAGTTCCGCGACATCACGCTGCCGGGCATCCGGCCCACGCTGGTGTTCATGCTGCTGATGACGACGATCTGGTCCTTTCTCACCTTCGATTACATCTGGATTCTCACCCAGGGCGGCCCGGCCGGGGCCTCCGAGGTGCTGGCGGTGCTGGTCTTCAAGGAGGCCTTCCGCAACTTCAACGCGGGCTACGCGGCAGCCATCGGCCTGACCATGAGCTTCTTCGTCGGGCTGGTGATCGTTGCCTTCCAGGTGCTGCGGCGCCGGGGATGGGAGATCTGATGGAGGCGCAGCCGGTCGAACCGCGCGCGCGCCGCGCGCAGAGCCTGATTCCCAACTACCTGATCCTCGGCATCCTGCTGGTCTTCGCGCTGGGGCCGCTGGTCATCCTCGCCTTCAACTCCGTGAAGGCCAAGCCGGAACTGGCGAAGAACCCCCTGGGACCGCCGCAGGAGATCCTGCTGACCAACTTCGCGAAGGCGTGGGACGTCGGCAACTTCTCGGTCACCACCCGCAACTCCTCGCTGCTGGTGGCGGGCACGGTGGCCGGCGTGCTGGTGCTGGGCGGCATGGCCGCCTACAGCCTCGCCAAGCTGCGGCTGCCCGGCGAGAACGCCGTCATGCTCTACCTGCTGATCGGGACCAGCCTGCCGATCCAGTTGTTCCTGGTGCCGCTGTTCTTCACCTGGCAGCGGCTCGGGCTGGTCAACAGCCTGTTCGGGCTGGTGATCATCTACATCGCCACCAACGCGCCGTTCGCGGTGTTCCTGTTGCGCTCCTACATGATCCAGTTGCCGTCCGACTTCGAGGACGCGGCGCGGGTCGACGGGGCCAGCGAGTGGGAGGTCTTCCAGCGGATCGTGATCCCGCTGGCGTGGCCCGGATTCCTCACCGCCGGCCTGGTCGTCGCGCTCAACGTCTGGAACGAGTTCCTGCTGGCCACGGTCTTCCTGACCGACCAGGACAAGTTCACCGTCGTCACCAGCTACGCCAACTTCGCCACCCGGTTCAGCCGGGACTGGACGCTGACCAGCGCCGCCTCGCTGATGATGATCGCCCCGGTGATCATCATCTTCCTGCTGCTGCAGCGGCGCTTCATCGAAGGCCTCACGCAGGGCGGCCTGAAGGGATGACCGACACGATGTCCACCCCCAAACCCATCGAGGATACGGCGCTCTACCATCGCGTCCGCGGCTGCCTCTACGGCGTGGCCATCGGCGACGCCATCGGCGCACCGGCCGAGTGGAAGATGCCCGACGAGATCCGCGCCCGCTACGGCGCGATCGAGGGGCTGGTCGAGGGCTGGGACGGCCCGTCCGACATCGGCAAGGGCGACGGCCGCCACACCGACGATACCCACATGACCCGCATCCTCGCCGAGATCTACCTCGCCCACGGCGGCCACCTCGACGCCTTCGACTTCGCGCGCGCCATCGTGCCGAAGATCGCCGACGAGGACCGCTGGGTCTCCGAGCGCGGGGTCGAGATGCGGCTGGTGGACCGCCTGTTCTACCCCGAGAAATGGCTGCTGATGCGGCTGCGGCTGGCCAACGCCGACCCCCGTCTCGGAGGCGTCGGCAACATGGTTAACTGCGGCGCGGCGATGTACGCGGCGCCGGCCGGCATTGTCAACGCCGCCGATCCGTGGGCGGCCTACCGCGAGGCGATCGACTTCTACGCCGCCCACCAGACCAGCTACGGGCTGGAGGCGGCCGGGGTGATGGCCGCCGCCGTGGCCGCCGCGCTCGCCCCCGGCGCAACCGCCGAATCGGTCGCGGAAACGGCCCTCGCGGTGGCGAAGGAGGGGACGCGGGCCGCGCTGGCGGCGGTGTTCGCGGAGGCGCGCAGGCACCGCGAGTGGCGCACCGCCATCGGGCCGCTGCGGGAGGCCATCCGGCCCTTCGACGGCAGCGCCGAGCACGGCGTGCTGGGCCGCGGCAACGGCACGGACGACTGGGCGCCGAGCAGGCTGAAATCCATCGAGGAGGTGCCGATCGCGCTGGCCTTCGTGCTGGTGGCTGGCGGCGACTTCGAGCAGGCGGTCTTCGGCGCGACCAACTACGGGCGGGACAACGACTCCATCGCCGGCATGGCGGGGGCGATCTGCGGCGCGCTGCACGGCGACGGCGTGATCCGGCCGGAGTGGATCGAGACGGTGAACCGGGCGAACCGGATGGATCTCGATCCGCTGGCGGCGGGGCTGAGCGATCTCGCCCTGCGGCTGCAGCGCGAGCAACTGGCCGCCGCGCAGGCGCGCAACACGATGTTCGAGCGGTTGCTGGGGTAGGGGCCGCGCGGCCCGTCCCGAGGGAAGGAACGCAGCGTGACGATTCCGAACGACTACATCGAGCGGGTCTATGCCGGGGTGCTCGGCAAGATCATCGGCGTCTACCTCGGGCGGCCCATCGAGGGGTGGAGCTACGAGAAGATCATGGACCGGGTGGGCGAGGTCGATCACTACCTCCACGAAGTGCGCTACATGCCGCTCGTCTGCACCGATGACGACATCTCCGGCACCTTCACCTTCCTGCGGGCGATGCCCGACCACGGCAACGATCCCGGCATCACCCCGCGCCAGATCGGGGAGTCGTGGCTGAACTACATCCTCGAACGCAAGACGATCCTGTGGTGGGGCGGCATTGGCAACTCCACCGAGCACACCGCCTACATCCGGCTCAAGAACGGCATCCCCGCGCCGGACAGCGGCTCCGAGCGGCTCAACGGCAAGCTGATCGCGGAGCAGATCGGCGCGCAGATCTTCATCGACGGCTGGGGCATGATCTGCCCCGGCGATCCCGAGCGCGCCGCCGATTTCGCCCGCCGCGCCGGGTCGGTCTCCCACGATGGCGAGGCCATCTACGGCGCGCAGGTGGTCGCCGCGATGGAGGCGCAGGCCTTCGTCGAGTCCGACCTGAACCGGTTGCTCGACGTGGCCGTAGCGCAGATTCCGGCCGATTCGGTGATCGCCCGGCTGATCCACGACGTGCGGGCGTGGCACGCCGCCGAGCCGGACTGGCGCAAGACCCGCGAACTGATCGCCGGCTCCTACGGCTACGACAAGTTCGGCGGCAACTGCCACATGGTGCCGAATCACGCCCTGATCATCCACGCCCTGCTGCACGGCGAGGACGATTTCAGCCGCTCCCAGATGATCGTCAACACCTCGGGCTGGGACACCGACTGCAACGCGGCGAACGTCGGCTGCATCATGGGCATCAAGAACGGGCTCGCCGGGATCGACGCGATGGCGTACGACTGGCGCGGCCCGGTGGCGGACCGCATGTACCTCGCGACCGCCGACGGCGGCCGGGGGATCACCGACGCGGTGATCGAGACCTACGAGGTCGTCAACATCTGCCGCGCGCTCGCCGGGCTGGAGCCCGCCGCGCCGAAGGGCGGGGCACGGTTCCACTTCGAGATGCCCGGCTCGGTGCAGGGCTTCCTCCCCGAGGGCGACGGAGCGACCGTGGAGAACGTGGCCCGCCATTCCTCGCTCGGCGCGCGGTCGCTGGCGGTGGTTCCCGGCAGCGGCGCGGCGCGAGCGATGACCGCGACCTTCATCCCGACGGACGCGATCGAGATGCCGGGCTACACGCTGCTGGCCTCGCCGACGCTCTACCCCGGCCAGCGGATTACCGCGCGGGTGGCGGCGGGGGAGGACGCGGCGCGGGCCGCGCTGGCGATCCGGATCTACGGCGCGGGAGACGCGCTGGAGACGATCGCCGGCCCCGGCGCGGAGTTGCGCCCCGGCGAGACCGCCGATCTCGAGTGGATCGTGCCGGATACCGGCGGCGCGCCGATCGCGCAGGCGGGCATCGAGGTCTCCGGGGGCGCGGTCTACCTCGACCGGCTCGACTGGAGCGGCGTGGCCAGCACGGTCCTCGCCCGCCCGGCCGGCGATGGCGCGCTCTGGCGGCGCGCCTGGGTCGAGGGCGTGGACCAGTGGGAGGCCCGCTGGCCGCAGGCCTACCGGATCGTCCAGAACGCGGGCACTGGGCTCATCAGCCAGGGCACCGCGGACTGGGAGGACTACCGCGTCTCCGCGACCGTCGAGGTCCCGCTGGCGAGCGAGGCGGGCATCGCCGCGCGGGTGGGCGGCCAGCGGCGCTGGTACGGCCTGCTGCTCTGCGACGACGGCCGGGCGCGGATCGTCCGCGAGCGGGACGGCCGCACGGTGCTGGCCGAGGCGCCCGTGGCGTGGGGGTTCGACCGCCGGCACGACCTCGCCATCGAGGTGAAGGGCCGCACCATCACCGGCTACCTCGACGGCAAGCAGGTCCTCTCGGTGACCGACGGCGAGCAGGCGCTGGCGCACGGCGGGGCCGGGCTGGTGACCACCGAGGGCTGCCTGATCTGCGACGCCGTGGAGGTCAGGCCGGTGGCCTGATCCTGGCGCGCGCGAACGCCCCCGATCCCGGCGCCGGGATCGGGGGCGTTTTCATCGCCCGGAGATGGCGGCCGGTCAGTCCACGACGGCGAACAGGGAGCGCTTGGACTCCACGCCGGCCAGCAGGGCGTCGTAGGACTTGATGAAGGCGGCGATGCCCTCCTCCTCGAGTTGGTCGGTGACGGCCCGCATGTCGATGCCAGCGGCGGCCAGTCCGGCCATCACGGCGTGCGCCTCCTGCAGGTCGCGGTCGACGGTGCGCTCGGCCACGCCGTGGTCGATGAAGGGTTGGATGGTCGGGCGCGGCAGGGTGTTGACGGTGTGGGGGCCGACGAGCTCCTCGACGTAGAGCACGTCGCGGTAGGCCGGGTTCTTGACCGAGGTGCTGGCCCAGAGCGGGCGCTGCACCTCCGCCCCCGCGGCGGCGAGCTTCGCGAAGCGCGGGGAGCCGAAGATCGCCTCGAAGCGCTCGTAGGCGAGTTGTGCGTTGGCGACGGCGGCCTTGCCCTTCAGGGTGGCGAGGGACTGGTTGCCGGTGGCCTCGATCTTCTGGTCGAGCAGCTTGTCGACGAGGGCGTCGACGCGGGAGACGAAGAAGCTCGCCACCGAGGCGATGCCCGAGACGGGCTTGCCGGCGGCGTGGCGGCGCTCGAGCCCCTCGATGTAGGCGAGGGCGACCCGCTCGTAGGCGTCGAGACTGAAGAGCAGGGTGACGTTGATGTTGATCCCCTCGGCGATCATCTCGGCGATGACCGGGGCCCCCTCGACGGTGCCGGGGATCTTGATCATCACGTTCGGCCGGTTGACGGCGTTCCAGAGGGCGAGCGCCTCGCGGCGGGTGCGCGCCGCGTCGCGGGCGGCCCCGGGGGAGACATCGATGGAGACGAAGCCGTCCTTGCCGCCGGAGGTCTCGTAGAGGGGCAGGAAGAGATCGCAGGTGTTGCGGATGTCCTCGACGGCGACGGCCTCGAAGATGGCGGCGGCGTCCTTGCCCGCGGCGGCGAGCCGCTGCACGTCGGCGTCGTAGGCCGCGCCGGAGGCGATCGCCTTCTCGAAGATGCTGGGGTTGCTGGTCAACCCGCGGATGCCGGTGTCGATGATCCGCCGGATCTCGCCAGACTGGATCATCTCCCGCGAGATGTCGTCCTGCCAGACCGACTGTCCCTGCTCGAGCAGTTGCCTGATGCGTGCGTCCATGTGGGGGTCCTCCGGGGGTATCGGGTATCGGGTATCGGGTATCGGGTATCGGGTGTCGGGTGTCGGGCGTCGGGTGTCAATTGGGGCTATCGGGGGGTCGACGGCGCACTCTTCGTCCCCTTCCCGGTACCCGGTACCCGGTACCCGGTACCCGATACCCCACACCCGGTACCCGATACCCTCTACGCGCCCTCTTCCAGCGTCGGGTCCACCTCGCGCTCCAGGTCGTGCTGGCCGAGGACGTGGAGCGCGGTGGCGGCGACGCGCTCCTTCGTGAAGCCGAAGTGCTTGAGCACCTTGCCGCCAGGGCCGGATGCCCCGAAGGTGTCCAGGCCGACCTGCGCGCCGTTCGCGCCGGTGTACTTCTGCCATCCGGTGGTGACGCCCGCCTCGACCGAGACGCGCGGCGTGCCCTCCGGGCCAAGCACCGAGCGGCGGTACTCCGCGGACTGCCGCTCGAACAGGTCCCACGAGGGGAGGCTGACGACGCGGGCCCGGAACCCCTTTTCGGCGAGGATGGCCTTGGCGCCGATGCAGAGATCGACCTCGGACCCGGCGCCGATGAGCACCACGTCCGGGTCGCCCTCGCTGTCGGTCAGGATGTAGCCGCCGTTGAACAGGGTGCCGCGGGCGTCTGCCTGGTCCAGCACCGGCAGGTCCTGCCGGGAGAGCACGAGGCAGGTGGGGCCGCCGCCGGTGATGGCGGCGCGCCAGGCGTCGGCGGTCTCGTTGCCGTCGGCCGGGCGGATCACCGAAAGGCCGGGGATAAGGCGCAGGCTCATGGTCTGCTCGACCGGTTCGTGGGTGGGGCCGTCCTCGCCGACCGCGATGGAGTCGTGGGTGAACACGAAGATGGAATGCAGCCCGGACAGCGCGGCGAGCCGGATGGCGGGGCGCAGGTAGTCGCTGAAAACGTGGAACGTTGCGCCGAAGGGGATCTCGCCGCCGTGGGCGGGCATGCCGGTGACCGCGCTGCCGTGGGCGTGCGCGCGGATCCCGACGTGGAGGTTGCGCCCGGCGTGGCCCCACTCGCGGCCGAGCGTGCCCGCCGGCGCGGAGGGGTC
>JBJTKE010000607.1:0-1426 GCA_046096285.1 Chloroflexota bacterium | reverse complement strand
CCTGCCCCATGTGCCCGAGGTCGAACAGGCCGGCCGCCGAACGGACCGCCTTGTGCTCCTGGATGATGCCCCCGTAGTGGACCGGCATCAGCCAGCCGGCGAACGGGATCAGGCGGGCGCCGAGCGCGCGATGGCGGCCGGTCAGCGGCGTCTCTCTCGCCTCGGCCCCGGGTTCTTCGGTCGACATGTGGCTTCCCTTGAGAAACTCGGGCAAACGCGGCGATGGTACGAGGCCCGCGGCGGTCGGTCAATGGCGGCGCGCTACCGCCGCGGGGGCGTCATTGCACGGGCAGCCCCAACCGGGCGAAAACAGCGTCCACCGCCCGCAATTGCGGCGCGGGATCGAACAGGGATGCGATCCGCTCGCGGCCCAGCAAGGACGTCACCGCGGGGTCGGCTTCGAGCGCCTCGCGAAGGCTGGGGCCGCCCTCGTGGCTGGCGTGGGCGTGGCGCTGCACGAGGCGGTAGGCATCGGTGCGGTCCATGCCGGCGTCGACCAGCGCGAGCATGACCGGCTGGGAGTAGATCGCGCCGCCGGTCAACTCAAGGTTGCGGCGCATCCGGTCCGGGTAGACGACGAGGCGCTCGATGATGTCCGCCATGTCGGCGAGGGCGAAGTCAAGCACGGTGCAGGCATCGGGCAGGATGACCCGCTCGGCGGAACTGTGGCTGATGTCGCGCTCGTGCCAGAGCGCCACGTTCTCCCCGGCGGTGACGGCGTAGCCGCGCAGCAGGCGGGCGATGCCGCTGATCCGCTCCGAGGCGTGGGGGTTGCGCTTGTGCGGCATGGCGGAGGAACCCATGTTGCCGGGATCGAACGGTTCCTCGGCCTCGCCCACCTCGGTCCGCTGGAGATGGCGGATTTCGGTGGCCATTTTCTCCAGCGTGCCGCCGATGCCGGCCACGACGGCGACGAAGAAGGCGTGGCGGTCGCGCTGGATCACCTGCGTGGAGGCCGGAGCGACCCCGAGCCCGAGACGGGCGCAGACGCCGTCCTCGATGTCCACCGGCACGTGGGCGTGGGTGCCGACCGCGCCGGAAAGCTTGCCGACCGCGATATCCTCGCGGGCGAGGTCGAGGCGCCGCCGGTGGCGCCGCAACTCGTCGTACCAGACGGCGAGCTTGAGCCCGAAGGTGGTCGGCTCGGCGTGCATGCCGTGGGTGCGTCCCATCATCGGGGTCATCCGGTGGCGGACGGCCTGGTCGGCAACGGCATCGGTGAGCGCGGCCAGTCCCTGGTCGAGCAGGAGGCCGGCATCGCGCAGTTGCAGCGCGAGCGCGGTGTCGATGACGTCGGAACTGGTCAGCCCGAGGTGAATGAAGCGGGCGTGGTCGCCGACGCTTTCGCCGGCGGCGCGGAGGAAGGCGATCATGTCGTGATCGACCTCGCGCTCGATCTCGCGCATCCGGGCGAGGTCGCAGGATG
>JBJTKE010000606.1:0-1300 GCA_046096285.1 Chloroflexota bacterium | reverse complement strand
CGCCGCCGCAGCCGTCGTCGCCGCAGATCCGCCCGGCGCAGTCGGGAACGCAGGCGGACGTGCAGCGCCCCCCCTCACAGGTTCCACCGGAGCAGTTCGACCCATCCTTTTTCTTCTTGCACTTGCCGTTCTTGCATTTCTTGCAGGAGCCACAGTCCTTCGACTTTTGGCACTTCTTTGCGTAGGCTTCATCGGCAAGACCGACCCCGCCCAGGGCCCCGGCGCCGAACGCGGCGGCCAGCGAGCGGCGGCTTCCCGGGCGGCCAAGCATCCGGGTCAATGCATCGAAGCGGTCGTTGTCCACAGTGCATCCCTTTCCGTCACCTCCCCTCCCCGGCCATCTCATCACCGGGTGGTGAGCGGTTGGTGACGGGTCGGTGACCGCCGCGTGAGATCACGATGAACACGGAATCATGTGTCCGCGCGAGGGGCGCTGCACCGCACCGGACGCACGGCCGGGGGATGCCCGATTGTGGGCAACAAACCGAACGCCGGGCCGCGGCGGGAACGCTCCGCGCGCGGCCCGGGGTGGTTGCGGTCCGCGGGTCAGGCGCCGGGCGCCGCGACGCAGACCCACCCCCTGCAGGCATCGCCGGGGGCGCAGTCGTTGTCCGTGTAGCACGGCCCGCCGGAGACCGAGTAGCCGCACAGGAGGCCCAATTCTGTATCGAGGTAGCAGAGCGGGGAGCAGCAACTGGCCTGACAGAGGCCGTCGGTGGGGGTGCAGGTCGGCTGGATGCCGCAGGCGCCCGCGGAACAGGATTCCGGGGCCGTGCAGGAGCCGCAACTGCCGCCGCAGCCGTCGTCGCCGCAGACCTTGCCGGCGCAGTCCGGGGTGCAGACGCAGATACCGGAAGCGTTGCAGGTCTCGGTGGCGGGACAGGAGCCGCAACTGCCGCCGCAGCCGTTGCCGCCGCACTCGCGGCCGGCGCAACTGGGGGTGCAGGAGGCGGCGCACCGGCCATTCTGGCAGGTTCCGCCGGAACACTGTGCTCCGTCCTTCTTGGGCTTGCACTTGCCCTTCTTGCAGCGCTTGCAGACAGGGCAGTCCTTCGTACTGGAGCACTTCCGGGCCAGGGTGGGGCCAGCGAAGCCAACCAGCGCGAGGGCCGCCAGGCCCGCGGAGGCGGGGGCGGACGCGGCGAACGACCGCCGGGTGCCGGGAACCGCGAGCCAGCGGGCCAGCGCATCGAATCGATTGCCGTCCATCGGGTTCCCCTTTCGAGCCGCGACGCCCCCGGCGGGAACGCGGGAGCGACGGGATGAGACGGCCTGGCGGGGGAACTGCGCAGGCCTTCGG
>JBJTKE010000605.1:0-1089 GCA_046096285.1 Chloroflexota bacterium | reverse complement strand
CGTCACCATCGGCTAGGCGCCCCGGCGTCCGGAGCGCCGAGCCGATGGTGACGTCGGCGCAGGCCTCCGAGGGCTCGATCTCGGAGCGGCCGGCATCGTAGAGGATCTGCTGCTGCTGGCAGGCGGTGTAGCGCATGGCCGTCATGGCGTCGGGCACCACGTCGGTCAGGTAGCCGTTCCAGGCCTCCTGCTGCTTGGCGAGCATCTCGGCGTAGTTCGGGTCGTGCCAGAAGTCGCGGGACTTGTCGATCATGAACTTGTAGGCGGCGAAGTGCGGCTGCATGGACTCGAACTCGGGCATGTCGAGCACGGTCTGCTTGACCGGGTTGCCGCCGCGCTTGGCGAACTCGTTCTGGACCTCGTCGGAGTACCAGAACTTCATGTAGTCGATGGCGACCTGCTGGTGATCAGCGTCATTGAAGGCGTTGAACACCCACGGCTGGCCGCCGAGCGTGTAGACGCGGTTCATCGAGCCGTCCGCCTGGGTGAAGCCCGGCGGGGGAACGATGAGGACCTTCTCCGGGGTGACCGGCTTGTTGGGATCGGCCGCTTCGCCGGCCGCGCCGCCCACCTTCTGGTTGAGCATCTGCGGACCGAGCGCCGACCACTGCAGGCAGGTGGCGACGGTGCCGGAGGTGAAGACGTCCACGCCCTCGGCGATGCCGTAGTTGCTGGCGCCGGAGGGGGCGTAGTTGACCATGATGTTCTTGTTGCGCTCGAGACCCGCGGCGTTCACCTCGGTGTCGAGGATGCCCTCGACCTGGCCGGTGGCCGGGTCCCAGGTCTCGCCGCCGTTGGACCACATGAACGGGTAGGTGTAGCAGGAGACGAAGTCGTAGACCTTCGACCACTGCGAGGCCAGCCCGTAGAGGTTCTGGTCGGGGCGGGTGAAGTGCTTGAGGATCCGCTCGTAGCGATCCATGTCGATCGCTTCCCACTCGGCGTAGGTCTGGGGCAGGTCCTCGTCGCCGTTGGCGGCCTTGTAGGCATCCCGCTCGGCCTGGTCGGCCATGAGGTCGGCGCGGACGAAGAGGGCGATGGTGTCACCCTCCTGGGGGAAGCCATAGAGGTTGTCGGAGCCGTCCGGGT
>JBJTKE010000604.1:0-12737 GCA_046096285.1 Chloroflexota bacterium | reverse complement strand
CGGCCACCCCAACCCGCCAGCACGAAACGGCGCGGGTCATCGTCACCGAGTGGCGGTTCCCGCCGGGAGGCCACACCGGCTGGCATCGCCACGCCTACGACTACGTGGTCGTGCCGATGACGACCGGCGCGCTCACGATCGACAACGGAACGGAGGACGTGACCGCCGACCTCGTCGCGGGGCGGTCCTACGGGCGGGATCGGGGCGTGGAGCACGACGTCATCAACGACAACCCGTTCGAGTTCGTCTTCGTCGAGATCGAGTTGCTGCCCTGACCGGCGGGTGGGACGGCAGCGCGCCCCCGGCGTTCCCCCGCACCATCGCGCGGGACGCCGGGCACGAGGTCGAGATCCGGAAGTCCCGGTTCATCGCCACGGTGTGGCGCGCCGCTTCCGAAGCCGAGGCGCGGGAGATCCTGGAACGCGTGCGCAAGCAGCGCTGGGACGCCAACCACAACTGCTTCGCCTGGATCATCGGGGAGCGCGCCGAGCAGCAAAAGGCGAGCGACGACGGAGAACCGGCGGGCACCGCGGGCGTGCCGATGCTGGAGGTGCTGAAGAAGCGGGGCCTGGTGGACGTGCTGGCGATCGTGACCCGCTACTTCGGGGGAACGAAACTGGGCGCGGGCGGCCTGATCCGGGCCTACGGCGAGGCGACGACGGCGGGCATCGCGGCGGCGGGCATCGTGGAGCGGCGGCCACTGGAGATCGTGACGGTGCGCGCGGCCTACGAGGACGCGGGCCGGATCGAACATGCCCTGCGCGCCTCCCCGCACCCGCCGGCGGAGGTCGAGTACGGGGCGGAGGCCGCCTTCCGGCTGCGGATGGAACCGGGTGACGTTGCGCCCTTCCGGGCGTGGCTGGCAGAACTGACCGGCGGGACCACGACAGCCGAGGTCACCGGGCGAGCAATCATGGAGGTGCCGGTGGAGTGAGCCGGGACCGTCCCGGGCGCTCCCGGACGGCGGCGGCCCGGCGAGGTCGCCGGGCCGCCCGCGAACGGGCGATGCAGTACGCCCCCGGCTACTCCAGCGGCGGGGTGGCCGGACGGGCCGGCGCGCCGGGCGCGGCGAGGATCGGAAGCAGGACGGGGATGCGCCAGGCGTCGTCCATGGCCTCGGCCAGGGAAGGCGCGGGGCCGAGCAGGGCCGGAAGGTCGGCGGCGGCGATTTCCGAAGCGCCCGCGGCCTGGATGCCGCTGCGGCGCCGTTCCTCTTCGAGGGCGGCGCGAAGGCCGGCGGCGAAGGCGGCGAGATCGCGGTCGGCGGCGGCGTCCCCCGTCCGGAGGCCGTGGCGGATGACGAGCCCGAGCAGGGCCCAGGCCGTGTGGAACTTCATCCAGGAGTCGCCGAAGCCAGCGGCGAGGGGATACGCCTCGACGAGGGCGGCGGCCGCGGCCTGGGGAGCGCCCATGTCCTCATGGACGAGGGCAAGGCCGGCGAGGGCGATCGCCACGCCGTTGCGGTTGCACTCGGCGCGGCGGCGGGAGACGGCCTGCTCGAAGGCGGCGCGGGCCCCGGCAAGGTCGCCGGAGCGATGCAACTCGACGCCCTGCCGGCCGAGAATCCAGGACTGCATGAAGGGCCTGCGCCAGTCGAGGTCGTCGCCGAGGACCTCGCGGGCACGGTCGATGAGGGCGAGGGCGGCGGAGCGGTCCTCGCCGGGTTCGACCGCGCTCAGGTGGAGCAGGGCGCAGCACATGCCAAGGGTGACGCCGGTACGCTCGCAGAAGGCGACCTGGGTGTTGGCGAGATCGCGGACGCGGGCGAAATCGCCCTCGCGGTAGGCGATTTCGCCGCAGAGGAAGCGGATGCCGGCGAGGCCGTGGCTGGGCAGGCGGTCGCCGACGTCGAGCAACTGCTCGAGGCGGCGGCGGCCCTCGCCGTTGCGATCGCGGTAGATCCAGACGAGGACCATGGCGACGGCAAGTTCGACGGCGAGTTCGTACTCGCCGTTGGCGAGGGCCCAGTCGAAGGCGGCGCGGCCGTTGGGATAGTCGCGTTCGAGGCGGTCGATGCAGGGGCCAGGATCGGGGCCGTAGGCGGCGCGGTCGAGTTCCTGCATGCGGGAGAGCGCCCAGCGCGCGTGGGCGAGCCGGGCGGCCTGCTCGCCCCCGGCCTCGCGCAGGCGGTCGAGGGCGAAGAGGCGGATGGGTTCGAGGATCGTGAAGCGCGGCTCCGGCTCGGAGGGGCCCGAAGGCTGCCGTGCGACGACGTGGCGCCGGGCAAGCCGCATGACCGCCGCGGCGATCACGGCGCGGGAGCCGGGATTGTCGTCCTCGGAGATGGCGACGTCGACCGCGATGGCGGCGGGGATGTCGAAGCCGCCGGCGAACACCGCGAGGTTCCGCAGGATGCGGCGCTCGCCGCCCGGCAGGCGGTCCCAACTCCAGCGGATGGCGGAATCCATGCTGGCGAAGCGCTCGGGGCCGGGGCGGGCGCCGCCATCGAGCACGTCGAGGCCGGCGTGCTCCATCATGGCGAGCAGATCGCCGGGGGTGAGCGTCTCCATCTGGGCGGCGGCGAGTTCGATCCCGAGCGGCAGACCGCCGAGGCGCTCGCAGAGGCTGGAGACCGGGCGGAGACCATCGGCGCCGGGCTTGAAATCCGGGTTGACGCGAACCGCGAGCTGGCGGAACAGCCGCACGGCCGGGGCGTTGTCGCCCTCGGTCGGGAGCGGGGGAATGGCCATCACGCGCTCCCCGGGGAGCCCGATGGGCGTGCGGGAGGTGGCGAGGATGGTAAGCCCCGGGGCCACGTCGAGGAGCCAGCCGAGGTCGGGCGCGGCGGCGAGCAGGTGGTCCATGTTGTCGAGGATGAGCAGAAGTTGGCGGTCGCCGAGCGCGCGCCTGAGCACGGTGCGGGCGTCCCCGCCGCGGTCGGTGAGGTGGAGGGCCGCGGCGATGGCGGTGAGGACGTCGGCGTGGTGGCGAAGGTCCTCGAGTTCGACGTAGGCGCGATCGAGGTCCGGGTCGCCGAGGCCGGTGCGATCGACCTCGCGGGCGAGGCGGGTCTTGCCGATGCCGCCGGGCCCGGTGACGGTGATCAGGCGAACGGACGGCTCGGCGACGGCCTCGCGGACGCGCAGGAGATCGCTCTCGCGGCCGATGAGCGGCACGGGCTGAAACGAATCCGCGCCGTTCTCGTGGCCGTTGGGGGAAGGGGTCTCGCCGAAGAAGAGCCAGCGCTGCTGGCGGTCATCGAGGCCGAGGGCGTCGACGAGCGCGCGCTTGGTGCCGGACTGGGTGGTCAGCGAGCGTCCGGTTTCGAGGCCGCTGATGGTGCGCGGGCCGAGGCCGGACCGTTCGGCAAGGTCGGCCTGCGTCAGACCTGCGGCGATGCGCATGGCGCGAAGCCGTTCGGCAAATGGCGGCATCGCGCCATTCACCGGCTTTTTGCGAACCCGAGGCATGGAACCCTCCCTTCCCCCCGGCGAGTTGTGCAGTACCTCCCCCCCACATTCTCGCAGAGATTGGCGCATTTGGCACGTTCCACCCCGGCAATGCGCCAAAGTTTGGGCGCGGCGAGCGGAATGCGGGAGTTTGGCTGGTAACGCAGGCCGAAAACGATCAGCGCACCAGATTGTCGAGAGGAAAGGCCGGGCTGGCGTGGCCATCCCGGCCGGTGACGGAGACCGCGCAAAAGAGGCTGTTGAGGACCGCCTCCTCGACCGACTCGACCACTGCCTGGAAGAGGGCGTCGATGGCGCGCGAACCGGAGGCGGGACCATCGCCGCGGTCGTCGTCGGCAAGGACGGCGAGCGGGAGAACCGGGCCGGGCGGGGCGACCGGGATGCGCAGCCCGGGATTGACGGAAAAGGCGATGACCACCTAGCCGCTGCCGTGGCCGGCGAAGGAACCGGTGCGGGCAAGCCCGAGGGCGGCGCGACGGGCGAGCCTGCCGAGGCCGCGGTCGAGCAACGGGGCGTCGGTGGCGAGCACGACGACGATGGAGCCGCGCTCGGCGGGGGCGGCGGAGGCGGCCGGGCCGGCAGGCCGGGAGACGGGCACGCCGGCGACGACCAGATCACCGGGGCGCCCGAAGTTGGCGAGGACGAGTGCGCCGACGGTCCAACCGCCGAGAGCGGCGGGAATGACGCGGGAGGCGGTCCCGATGCCCGCCTTGAAGCCGTAGGACGTCATGCCGGTTCCCGCGCCGACGGCGCCCTCGGCGACCGGCCCGGGCGCGGCGGCGGCGATGGCGGCGAGGACGTCGGCCTCGGAGACGTGGCGGCCCTGGATGTCGTTGAGGAAGCCGTCATTGCACTCTGCGACGACGGGATTGACGGTCGGGGTGACGATGCCGATGCCGGGGTTGCCGGCGATGGCGTGGGTCACGAGGGCGTCCGCGACGCGGCCGACGTTGAGGGTATTGGTGAGGGCGATGGGGGATTCGAGCGTGCCGAGTTCGCGGATCTGGTCGCCGCCGATGCTCTTGCCGAAGCCGTTGATGACGTGCCAGGCGGCGGGAACCCGCTCACGGAACAGGTTGCCGCCGTGGGGCAGCACGACCGTGACGCCGGTGCGGGCCGGACCCTTGCCGGGAACGAGCGGCCCGTCGCCGAACCAGACGGTGCGCTGCCCGACGAGCACGCCGGGAACGTCGGTGATGGCGCAGAGCGGGCCCGGCGGCAGCGTTCCGGTGACGATGCCCTCCTGCCGGGCCCGCGGCCTCCCGTCGCGTCCGTCCATCGCTCGCTCCTTGCCTGCCGGCGCCCCGCACCCGCTGCGACGCCGCCACCACGCCGGATCGCCCCGGCCCGCGGATCATCGCGCACCTGCGGGCGGCGGGCGACGCTTCTCGCGCGGCGGCCCCTCTTCACGCGGAAGGCGGTTGTTGTCACAATCCCGCGCGGGCGGCGACCGCCCGGACCACGGCGCGACGACGGCGGCACACGGAGGCGGCGGCATGAGCGAGAACGGCGGCAAGCGGATCAAGGTGGGGTTGGCGGTCCCGGTGATCGAAGGGCTGATGGCCGGGCAGACGGCGCGGTACGCCGACATCGCGGCCTACGCACGGATGGCCGAGGACGTGGGATTCGATTCGCTGTGGGTCTGCGACCACCTGATGTTCCGGCTGCCGGGGCGGGAGGACAAGCCGGTCGACATGTGGGAGGGGTGGACCGTGATGGCCGCCCTCGCGGCCGAGACGAAGCGGATCGAACTGGGGCCGCTGGTCTCGTGCGTGTCGTACCGCAACCCGGCCCTGACCGCGAAGATGGCCGCGACGATCGACGAGATCAGCAACGGGCGCTTCATCCTGGGGCTGGGCGCCGGGTGGCACGAACCGGAGTACACCGCCTACGGGTATCCGTTCGACCACCGGGGCAGCCGCTTCGAGGAGGCGTTCACGATCATCCGCGGGCTGCTGCGGGAGGGCAAGGTGGACTTCCAGGGGAAGCACCACCAGGCGCGGGAGATCGAACTGAAGCTCGGCGGCCCACGCCCGGGCCGGATCCCGATGATGATCGGCAGCCGCGGGCCGCGGGTGCTGGCGGCAACGCTGCCGTACGTGGACATGTGGAACGGGGACTGGACGAGTCGCTGGCAGGTGATCCCGCCGATGCGGGAGTACGTCGACGCCGCCTGCGTGGCGGCGGGCCGGGACCCGGCGACGCTGCAGCGCTCGGTGGGGGTGATGCTGGACCTCCCCGGCAAGAACCCGTCGATCAACGGACGGGCCTCGGTGCAGGGGGCGGTGGAGCCGAGCACGAAGCCGGACCCGCCGGCGACCGGTTCCATCGAGGAACTGGCCGAGTTGCTGCGCGGCTACCACCGGGAGGGAATCGACCACGTGATGGTGTGGCCGGATCCCTCGACCCTCGCCGGGATCGAGGAGTTCGGGCGGGTGCTCGAACTGCTCCAGGGCCGCCCCTCGTGACCGGGCGCGGGGCTGGGACCCGGGACCCGGGAACCGGGTCCGGCCCCGCGGTCGTGCGGGGCATCCGCCGCCCGGCGCTGATTCCCCGCCCCCGGTTGCTGCCTGCGTGTTCGGCGCGCGGGCGGCGGGATGCCGGCGGCGCGCCAGCGCACCGGCGCGCCGGAAGGGAGCGGCGGCGGCGGGTCGGGTACACTTGCCTGCTGGACAGGCGGGGAGGTGAAACGGTATGGCTCAACTCGCGTCGTTCGACATCGTTTCCGATTACGACATCCAGGAACTGCGGAACGCGCTCGACCAGACCGAGCGCGAAATCGCCACGCGATTCGACCTGAAGGACACGAATACCACCATCGAGCACAAGGGCGAGGAGTTGACCGTCAACACCAACTCCGAGGTGACCCTGCGCACGGTGCACGACGTGCTCGAGTCGAAGTTCGTCAAGCGCGGGCTGTCGCTCAAGATCCTCGACTATGGCAAGGAAGAGGAAGCCTCGGGCGGGCGGGTGCGCCAGGTCGTGAAGCTGAAGAAGGGCATCCCCGACGACCTGGCGAAGCAACTCAACAAGCGCATCCGCGACGAGTTCAAGAAGGTGACGCCGCAGATCCAGGGCAGCGCGATCCGGGTGCAGGCCAAGAACCGCGACGACCTGCAGGCGGTGATCGCCGCCCTGAAGGCCGAGGATTACCCGGTGGCGCTGCAGTTCACGAACTATCGGTGAGGCGGGTGTGGGGTACCGGGCACCGGGTATCGGGTATCGGGGGTTTGTCAGCGTATGGTGCCGGCGAACCCGGGCCTCCGATGATCTCGAACCGGATCAGTCCGGCGAGATTGCCGACCCGCCAGCAACCCGCAAGCGTAGCCCCGGACAGCCCGGCCGCCTGACCCCCCGGCATCCATCCCCAAGACCCCACGCCTGTTAACCAACACCCGATACCCAACACCCGATACCCGATACCCGATACCCACACAGGGAGTTGCCACTTGACCGACCGGACCTTCCACATCGCGACGCTGGGCTGCTCGAAGAACCGGGTGGACTCGGACGGGATGGACCACCTGCTGCGGCAGCGTGGGATGGCGCCCGCGGGGTCGCCGGAGGGGGCGCGGGTGGTGATCGTCAACACCTGCGGCTTCCTCGGGGCGGCGCGGGAGGAGTCGGTCGGGGTGATCCGGGAGGCGTTGGCTGCCCGCCAACCGGGGCAGGTGGTGATCGCGGCGGGGTGCATGCCCGCGCTTGGGAACTACGCCAACGACATCCCCGCGGGGGTCGACCACGTGCTGACCACCCGCGAGTGGTTCCGCATCGGCGAGGTGGTGGCCGGCCTGCTCGGCGAGGAGGTCGCCGACGAGACCGCTGGCTGCGAGGGAATGCTGACGACCTTCCGCAAGGAGGACGCCGGACCCTCGGCCTACGTGAAGATCGCCGACGGCTGCGACCACGCCTGCGCCTTCTGCACCATCCCTGCGATCAAGGGGCGGCAGGTCTCCAAGCGGCCGCTGCACGTGCTGGCCGAAGTCGTCGATCTGGTGAGCCGGGGCACGAAAGAGGTCGTGCTGGTAGCGCAGGACACGATCCGCTACGGCGCGGACCTCGGCATGAAGCACGGGCTGACCGACCTCCTGGAGTCCATCGCGGAGCAGGCGCCGGATCTGCCATGGGTGCGGATGCTCTACATCTACCCCACCCCGCTGACGATGCGGCTGGTGGACACGATGGCCCGGCACGCCGCGCTGCTGCCCTACCTCGACATGCCGATCCAGCACGCCGACCGTGGGGTGCTGCGGACGATGAACCGGCCCAGCGACATCGACATGACCCGGCGGCTGATCGACCACGCCCGCGCGACGCTCACCGGCCCGGTGCTGCGGACGACGCTGATCGTCGGCTACCCGGGCGAGACCGACGCGGCATTCCAGACCTTGCACGACTTCATCCGCGAGCAGGAACTCGATCACGTCGGGGTGTTCACCTGGTCGCCGGAGCCGGGCACGAAGGCGATGGACCTCGACCTGCCGCGGGTGCCCGCGGCGGTGGCCGAGGAGCGGCGCAACGCGATCATGGAACTGCAGCAGGGCATCTCGCTGAAGAAGAACCGCGCGCTCGTGGGGACGGTCCAGCAGGTGCTGATCGAGGCGGTCGGCGAGGCCGAGGACGCCGAGGGCAACGTCGAGCCGATCTCGGCGGGCCGGGCGCGGCGCCATGCGCCGGAAGTGGACGGCATGGTCTTCGTGCCGGGCTCGCTGCCGGTGGGGGCGCTGGTCGATCTCGAGATCGGCGAAGCCGGGCCGTACGACCTGTGGGCCGTGCCGACGGGCGGTTCGGGCGCGGCGGTCCGGCCGAGCGAGGCCCGGGCCCGGGCGGCGCGGGCGGCCAAGGCCCGAGCGCGGCTCGCCCGGCGCGGCGGCAACCGGCCCGAGCGACGGGGGAGCGGCCGCCCGCTGCCGGTGCTGCAGCCCGCCGGCGACTGACCGGGAGCGACGCGGATCGCGCGGCGCGCCTCGCCGGGTGCGCCGCCGGGACCAGGCGGATTCCACCGGGACCATCTTTCGCAACAATGCGGTGCGCCGCATGAAGGACGGGAGGAAGACCATGAACCGGCACGCGAGGAACGTGATCCTGTCGGCGCTGGCCGCGGCGGCGCTGGCGCCCGCCACGGTCACCACCGCGCAGGAGGCGGACGAGGCGTTGACGCCGCGCGCGAAGTACTGCACGGCGGAGCCGGTGGCGCTGGACACCTTGCTGGCGCTGCGGGCTGCCGGCGCGGCAACCCCGGCGGCGGGCGAGGCTGGCGCGGAGGCGGAGGCGGGTCCGCTGGCCGGGGTCGAGGAAATCGCCCTGACCGAGATCCCGGCGGGCGAGGCCGCCGACGAGGCGACCGCGCAGGCGATCGCGGACCTCGAACTGATCTACGCCTCCTGCTACAACGAGGGGGCGTTCCTGCAGGCGGCGGCGCTGCTCTCGGAGCGGGGCCAGCGGGCGCTCGCGGAACTGGCGACCGACCCGGCGGTGGCGGCCCGGTTCGCGACCCCGGCGCCGTTCAGGAGGGACCAGCGCATCCCCGGCATCGCGGTCGACACCGTGCAGGTGTTCCCGGACGGGACCGCCGGGGCGATCGTCACCTGGGCGCCGGGCGACCCGCGTCAGGAGGTGAACCTGCACCTCTACGTCAAGGGCGACGACGGGCTCTGGTATCTCGACCGGGAGATCGCGGTGGCGGCGGAGGATGGGGATACCTCCGCGGCCGCGGCCACGCCGGAGGCCTGACCGCCCCGGCCCCCTCATTTCCCGAAGAGTTTCGGACCCGGCCGGCGCTGGCGCCCGGCAGACCGGCTGCCCGTTCCCGCGATGCCCGGTACCGCCACCTTTTGCCCCCAACGCCGCGGTGCGCCCCTCTCCCTCGCACAGGGAGGGGGGTTGGGTTGAGAGAGGATCGCCGGGGCGGACGTTCAGGTCTGCCCGGAGACGCGTCCGCTCACCGCTCCCCGGGGAGGCGCGGGGGAAGCAGATCGTCGACCCGGCGCAGGAGGCCGCTCTCGAGGGGCGACCCCTCGGGGAAGATGCGGACCGGGTCGGCGGGCGCCTCGGGCCAGACCCGTTGCAGGATGACCCACTGCTCGGGCATGGCGGCGATGGCCTGTTCGAGAAGCCCGGCGAGGCGATGCATGCCCGCCGCGAGATCGGCGTCGAGGTCGCGGGTCCGCTCCACCGCGAAGGGAGTCGTGAGGGTAAGCCGGTAGCCGTCCCGGCAGCGCTCGGCGAACGCGCCGACCACCTGCGCGCCGGTGTCGCGGGCGAGGCGGATGGGACCGGGGGGCAGCGTCGTCTCGCGGCCGAAGAGGTGCACCGGCAGCCCGTTGCGGAAGAAGTCGAAATCGGCGAGGAACGCGGCGGTCTCGTTGTTGCGGAGCGCAGTGATCGCGGCGCGGACCCCGCCCGGGGTGGCCTCGACGACGCGCGGCCCGTGGGTCTGCCGCAGGTGGTTGACCGCATCGAAGATGAACCGCGTGGTGGTCTTGCCGGTCATCACGGTGAGCGGCAGGCCGCGGACGGCGATGGCCTGCCCCACCACATCGAAGGCCCCGAGGTGGCCGGTGACCAGCACCACCCCGCTCCCCGATTGCAACGCCCGCTCCAGCACCCCCCAGTCCTCGATCCGGATGCGGCGGTCGAAGCCCCGCCGCGTCCAGTGCGGCATGGCGAACAGGTCGCAGAAGTTGCGGGCGTTGAGCCGGAAGACGCGGCGCACGATGTCGTCCAGTTCCCGCTCGCTGCGGGCCGCGCCCAGCACCTGCCGCAGGTTCTCGCGGACGTTGCCGCGGTAGGTGGGGGCGGCGCGGTGCCACAGGTCGCCGGCGCGGTCCGCGATCCAGTCGCGGACGGGCCCGGGCATCACGCCGACGGTCCAGGTCATCGCCTCGGCCAGCAGGATGCTGAGACGCCGCCGCAGCCAGTCGCGGCGCTCGTGGCGAAAGCCGGGGCTGGGCCTGCGGACGCGCCGGAACGCGCGGACCGGGGCCGGAACCGATGCCGATGCCGACCCGTGGGCCGTATCCGATGCCTCGGCGTGGCCCGCGCCGGGCGTGGGGCCAGCCTTCGCGTCGGACCCGAAGGACCGGGCGCCGCCGGGAAGCGCGGCGCTCATGGCGGCCCGGCCTTGCGGGCGGCGCGGCTCGCGGCGGCCTCGGCGCGGAGCGCGGGCACGGAGTCGAGAATCACCGGCAGCCCGCGGACGACGAGCAGGATGACCGACAGCCCGACCCACATCCAGCCGAACCAGCGGACCGGCGCGGGGTCGTAGAGGGCGTGGAGCGCGGTGCCGGCCGATTCCGGCTGCAGGTAGCCGTAGTAGCCCGCCAGGAACACGAATCCCGCGGCCTTGGCGAACCCGTACAGCCCGCGCATGAAGCGCCCGGCGGTGAGCCAGCGGGTGAACTCCGAGCGCATCATGTTCTTCTCGCCGAAGGCGGTCATGCCCTCGGCGTAGGACATCGAGCGCAGCGCATCGACGATGCCGCCGCGGACGATGACCAGCATCGGAATCCAGAGCGGAATGACCCGCAGCCAGGCGAAGAAGACCCAGAGGGCGGTTTCGACGATACGGTCGCCGGCGATGTCGAAGACGGCGCCGAACTGCGACGTGCTCTTGCGCTTGCGGGCGACCCAGCCGTCGAGTCCGTCGCCGGCAAAGACGACGATGATCAGCGCCATCGAGGCGAAGGCCCACGCCACCGGTTCGCGGTCGATCATCCAGATCACCACGAACAGGAGGCAGAGCCGGAGCACGGTGATCAGGTTCGCCATCTGCCGCGATCAGCCTCCCGGCCCGTCCCGCGTCGGACGGGTCCCGCCGCGGCCGCCGCGGACGCGGGGCCGCCTTCGCCGGCGATTATAGCCGCCCCACCTCCCGGAACCGGCGACACGCCGCCAGTACGCCGGGCCGGCCGCCCCGGCCGCCGCGCGCGCGTGGGCGTGGAGGGCCGGGTTCGGGCATGATTCCGGCGTTGCGTTGTTCAATGCATCCGCCGGAGCCGCCTGCCATGTCCGACCCCGAGAGCCCCTTCAATCTGCCTCCCGCCGTGGCCGCCCTGCTGACCCAGCCGGTCTACGCCCACCTCGCCCCCACCCAGCCCGACGGCGCGCCGCACCTGACGATGGTCTGGATCGACTGGGATGGCGAGCATATCCTCCTCAACACCGTGGAGGGCTATCGCAAACTCGTGAACCTGCGCCATGATCCCCGGGTGGCGCTCGATGTGCCGGTTCCCGGGAAGCCCTTTCTCGCGGTCGGCATCGCGGGCCGCGTGGTGGCCGAAACGACCGACGGCGCGGCCGACCACCTGCGCCGCCTCTGCGTCCGCTACCTCGGCAGCGAGGAGTACCCGTGGGGCTGGCCGGGACAGCAACGGGTGATCGTGAAGATCGCCCCGGAGCGGCTGACCGGGTTCGCCCACCAGATGCTGGACCAGGACTGAGCCTTCCGCTTGGACAATTCATGAGTCTCCGGCACAGATGTCGTTCCAAACCTCTCGATGCTGATAGTCTAGGTCAGGATCACCACCGACCAACTCGACATATCTTTCAATGAACTCGCCAGTGGAAGTTAGTAGTCTGAGATAGTATCCGATGGTCTGTTCGACGCCGTTAACAATAATCTCGCACCCGTTGGACTTTCGGAAATCAAAGCAGAGCTTACTAACGGCCTCCCGATCAGCATCTGCCACCCCTGAAGTTGACAGAACGTAGTACCGCTCGACACTCGCCCCTCGAATCTTGTCAATGGCCGTGGCAATAGTTTCTGTATTGATGGCAACGCCTAACTTCACCTCGGCGGCCTCAACATTAATGCCATTCCTAGAAAGAACCACATCCCCCACCGTACCCGCTTTTTTATCGGCCGCCTTCAATCGCTCGAGAGGTTTCAATTCGAACTCCTTGTATCGACCAACCGAGGTAATCAAACACTGATATATTGCGTATAACGCCAATTGAGGTAACCGGGGAGCATTCTTCAAGTATTTATGAGAAAAATGTCTGTCCAACAGCGCAAGCACTTCTGCAATTATCAGATTTTTGGGGCGTGTCAATACCACTTGAGATCGATTGCGTTCGGCTAACAGCCCACTCATGATCAAAGTTGCTACGGATCGCGAATAAGAGCTTTTGGTTTCTGAGTCGACCGTTAATTCTTCAAGCAGGTTGACGATCTCCATATAGGCCGGCCAAGCAGATCGAGGGGACGTCGTATATTTTGTTGCTCGACTATATGGATCGTTACCAAATGAGATGTTCTGTGTAAGCCAGTGGGTCTCTCGGCTACACGGCAAGTTTCGATCACTGAGGAACGGAACAGTGACCTTG
>JBJTKE010000603.1:0-2334 GCA_046096285.1 Chloroflexota bacterium | reverse complement strand
CCGGAGCGGGGACGCGCCGGCCACGCGATCAACTGCCGAGAATGCGGATCCACTCGGCCTGGATGTTGGCCATCGTGGCGGCCGCGTCCTGGCTGCCCTGCAGCATCACCGCGAGTTCGTCCGACAGGACGGTCATCAGGTCGGGCGACTGGGGGATGGTCGGCCAGGCGAACGCGCCGGAAAGCGCGGCGGCGGCGGCCTTCTGCACCTTCGGGGCGAACGCGCCGTAGGCCTCGGACTCGAGGGTGGAGACGCGGGTCGGGTCGATGCCGCTGCCGGTCGTCAGCAGCAGGTCGAGGTTGATCTGCTGGGAGGTGGCCCACTTGCAGAAGGTGCGGGCGAGTTCCTTGTTCTTCGCGTTGGCCGAGACCGCGAAGCAGAAGCCGGCGTCGAGCGGGGCGATGTGTTTGGTGTTGGCGCCGCCGAAGGGGTTCTGCACGACGTCCCACTTGTCGACGATCTTGGAGCCTTCGGGGTCCTGGGCGTAGACGCCGAGGTCGGTCCAGAACTCCATCATCGCGACCTGGCCGGAGAGGAAGGCGGGCAACGCCTGGTCGAAGGCGGTCTCCAGCGGCGTGGGCAGGGCGTAGGGGGCGACGTCGATCATCGCCTGCGCGGCCTGGATGGCGGCCTCGGAGTCGAGCGCCGGCGAGCCGTCCGCGTTCAGGAACGCGCCGCCGAACCCTGCCAGGCGGTTGGAGTAGGAGCAGCCGATGATGATCGGCACCTTGAATCCCTGCAGGGCACAGCCGTAGATCGCCTTGCCGTCCTCCATCGTGAGCCCGGCCTCGGTGATGGTTTTGGCGGCGGCCAGGTATTCGTCCCAGGTCTCCGGCGCCTTGGTCACGCCGGCCTTCTCGAAGATCTCGGTATTGTAGAAGAGGACGTGGGTGTCGCCGTCGTAGGGGAGGCCCCAGCGCTTGCCGTCCACCAGCGTGTAGGGATCGTAGATGCTGGGAATGAAGTCCTCGGGCAGGATCTCGGCCTTCTCGGCCTCGATGTAGTCGGTGAGATCGTCGAGGATGCCCTGGGAAGCGAGGGCCCCGACCGTCGGGTACCAGTAGTCGAGGACGTCGATCTGGTTTGCGCCCGACTGGACGTCGAGCGTCGCCTTGGCCTGCACCTCGTCGTAGGGCACGACGGTGAGGTTGACGGTGGCGCCGGTCAGTTCCTCGAAGCGCTGCTTGAGGATGTCGCCGGTGACGGCGTGGGGCTGAATGGTCATGAACGAGACGGTCTGGCCCTCGGCCCGCGGCAGGGTGACCTGCGGGAACGGGTTCTCGCCGGTGTCCTGGGCGCCGGCGAGCCGCCCGCCCAGGGGCGCCATGCCCATGCCCATGCCCATGCCGAGACCGACGCCAGCGGCGCCGCGCATCACGGCCCGGCGCGTCGCCCGCGCCATCACGAGGTCCCGGATGCTCCGATCTCCAGCCTGTGTCATGCCTGGTTTCTCCTTTGTCGGCCTGGCCAGCCGCTGCTGGCATCCCGTCACCGCCGGCCCGTGCCGGCGTCAGACGACCCGGTAGTGGTTGAGCGCTTCCTCGTCGAGCGTCACGCCGAGGCCGGGCCCGGACGGAACCCGGCCGTGGCCGCCCTCGACGGTGGCAGGCGCCGCAAGGAAGCAGTCCCGGAGCGGCCACGGGCTGATGTCGCGCAACAGGGCACGACAGCCCGGCTCGGCCGCGCACAGGTGCAGGCTCGCGATGAATCCGATGTCCGACGCGTAGTGATGGGGGCTGTAGGGCACGCCCTGCTCGCGGGCGGCGGCGATCATCGCGCGCGCGTTCAGGAAGCCGCCGATGCGGGCGATGTCCGGCATCACCACATCGACCGCCCGGGCCGCCACCAGTGCGAGCGCGGGGTCGCGGCCAAAGGTGTTCTCGCCAGCCGCGAGATCGACGCCGAGCACGCCGCGCAGGGCGGCCAGGCCCTCGTGGTCCCAGTGAACGAGGGGCTCCTCGAGCCAGCCGATGCCGTAGCCGGCCACCCGGGGCGCCTGCTCGGCGGCCTGCTCGCGGGTCCAGGCCATGTTGGCGTCGACCAGCACCCGGTCCATGCCGGGAACGGCCGCGGCGACGGCATCGAGCATCGCCAGGTCGCGCTCGGCGCCGAAACCGACCCGGACCTTCACGAACGGATAACCGCCAGCCAGCGCCGCGGCCGCGCCCTCCGCGATCTGGCCGGGAGCGCCGCCGAAACCGACGGCGTAGAGCGGAACCGGCCCGGGCGCGGGCGCGCGCGGGGCGAGCAATCGGTAGAGCGGCACGCCGGCGCGCTTGCCGGCGAGGTCCCAGAGGGCCATCTCGAACGCGCCGATGGCGGCCTGGTCGGCCG
>JBJTKE010000602.1:0-3421 GCA_046096285.1 Chloroflexota bacterium | reverse complement strand
GTTCGGCACCGGCGGCTTGTGGCAGCGGCTGGTGTGACGTCTCCCGAGCCGATCGTGCCGGTGCCGCCGGAGACGCTGTTGGCGCCCGAATTGCCCCATCGCGCCGCGCCGGACGATCCCTACGCGGCGCTGCCAGAGTTCTACGATCTTGAACACGCGGGGTTTGAGGACGATGTCCCGCTCTACCTTAACGTCGCCGAGGCGGTGGGCGATCCGGTGCTCGAGCTCGGGTGCGGCACCGGGCGGGTGCTGGCTCCGCTCGCGGCGGCGGGATTTCGCGTGACCGGCGTCGATCCGTCCCGGCCGATGCTCGATGCCGCCCGGGCATCGCTCGCCGGCAGCGGGTTGCAAGCCTCGGTGTCGCTCCACGAGGGCCGGATGGAGGCGTGCGACGCTGCCCCTGGCGGTCCGTTCGGCCTGGTGCTCGCGCCCCTCGGGGCGCTCATGCACGCCGCCACGCCCGCCGCCCAGCGCGCCACGCTGGCGGCCTGCCGCCGGGCGCTCGACCCGCGCGGGCAACTCGTGCTCGACCTGCTGAATCCCTCGCCGGACAATCTCCGCGCGCTCGACCAGGGAGTCATCCTCGAAGGGTCGTGGGACCTCGCGGGCGACCGGATCGATAAATTCAGCTCGCGCCGGGTGCGGTCCGCCGAGCAACTCATCGAGACCGAGCTCTGGTACGACCGGACCGGCCGGGACGGCTCGGTGCGCCGCACGCGGTCGTCGTTCGTGATGCGCTACCTGCACCGTGCCGAACTCGAGGCGCTCCTCGAACTCTGCGGGTTCGAGGAGTGGGAGATCTACGGCGGCTATGACCTGGAGCCGTTCGACGACGGGTCGGAACGGCTGATCGTGACGGCCGATCCCACCCGCAGCCGGGCCTGAAGACTGAAACTCGCGGGCTGCCGCGCCCGGTCAGATGCGGGCGCTGCGGTTCTGCAGCAGCAGGTCCGCCAGCAGCAGCGCGAGCATCGCCTCGCAGACCGGCACGGCGCGGGGAACCACCGAGGGATCGTGCCGCCCTTCGACCTTGATGACCCGCGGTTCGCCATGGATGTCCACGGTTTCCTGCTCCCGGGCGACCGACGACGTGGGCTTGACCGCCACCCGGACCACGATCTCCTCGCCGTTGGAAATGCCCCCGAGGGTGCCCCCGGCCCGGTTGCTGCGGGTGGCGATCCGCCCGTCGCGGTTCTCGAACCAGTCGTTGTTGTCAAACCCGGTCGAGCGGGACGAGGCGAACCCGTCGCCGATCTCCACGCCCTTGGTGGCGGGAATGGAGAGCATCGCCATGCCGATCAGGGCGTCGAGTTTGTCGAAGGTCGGCTCGCCGAGTCCGACCGGGACCCCGGTGGCCCGGACCTCGACCACGCCGCCGAGGCTGTTGAAGGCCTCCTTCGCGGCGAGGATCGCCTCGACCATCTGTTCGGCGGCGACCGGGTCGGGGCAGCGGACGATGTTGCGCTCGATTTCCTCGCGGTCGAAGGTCTCCATGACGATGCCGCCGATCTCCCGGGCGAAGCCATAGACCTCGCAGCCGGCGGTGGCCAGGATCTTCCGGGCGATCACCCCGGCCGCCACCCGGCCCCAGGTCTCCCGGGCGGAGGACCGGCCGCCGCCACGGTGGTCGCGATGCCCGTACTTGGCCCAGTAGGTGTAGTCGGCATGGCCGGGCCGGAATACGTCGCGCAGATTGTCGTACTTCGAGGAGTCGGCGTCGGCGTTGTAGGTGACCAGCGAGATTGGCGCCCCGGTGGTGATCCCCTCGAACACGCCGGAGAGGATCTGAGCCCGGTCCATCTCCCCGCGCGGCGTCGTCACCTTGCTCTGGCCGACCCGGCGACGGTCGAGTTGCGTCTGGATCTCCTCAACGGTCAACGGGATGCCCGCCGGGCAACCCTCGATCACCACGCCGAGGGCCGGGCCGTGAGACTCGCCCCAGGTGACGATCCGGAAGATCTTGCCGAAACTGCTCCCCATTGGGTCCTCCCGCCCGCGGCGCGGCCGCATGGCTGTGCTGGTTTGCGTGTCCTCAGAACTCGGTGGCGTTCGCGGTCAGAGCCAGCGCCGGCTCCCGGTGCGGCGTCCCGTAGAGGCAGTAGTCATACCCGGGAGACCGCCGGAACCCGCATGCTTCGTACAGCCTGCGGGAGCGCTCGTTCAGTTCCTGGGTGCTGAGGCCGATCCGGTCCACCGGGATGCGGAACAACTCGCGAATGGCGAACGCCAGCGTATCGCGGCCGACCCCGCGGCCCTGGGCGTCCGGCCGCACGGCGATGCGGTCGAGGTGAGCCCAGCCGAGGAACACGGTGAAGCCGCAGTAGCTGACTGGGGTGTCCCCGAGGAAGCCGAGGTAGAGTTCGACGCCCATCTGCTCGCCATAGTGGGCGAACTCCTGCGGCGTGTTCCACCAGAGCCAGGGAAAGGCGGCGCGGTCGATCTCCATCAGGGCCTGCAGGTGGTCGGGGCGGCCGGGATCGGCGGCGATGAAGCGGACCGCGCCCGGCGGCGCGAATCGTTCCGCGCCGCGGCGCAGTTCGTAGGTGACGATCCGCTCGATGGGGTCGAGCGCGGCCCGGCGGTAGAACCCGCGCGGGCGCTCCTCGTCCAGGTCGATCATCAGCGTCATGGCGTCGCCGATGGCTCTGGCCCGCTCGCAGGCGGCGCGGATCAGGGCCTCGGCATGGCGGATCGCCGACACATCGCCGAGGAACCCGATGGCCTCCCGGTTGCGCCACGGCGTGACCACCACGTATTCGAGGGTGTGGGGGAGCCAGACCGACCGGCCGGGATAGCTGGCCACCGCGGCATGCACCTCGTCGGCGACGGCCTGGCGGCCCAGCCGGAGGAGGGGAACATCGTCCGGCAGCAGCGTCCGGATGCCGGGATCATGCGGCGCAAGCGGAGAGCGCAGCCGGTCGAGCACCGCCATGCTAGCGCTCCATCCAGATCGAGTCGAGTTCCATGATGCCGAGCGGCGTCACCTGGAGATTGCGCACCGCGGGCCGGGAGAGCGTGTACCGGACATCATGGAACACCGGGATCAGCACGTGGTCGTCGAACAGCAGTTGCTGGGCTTCGAGATAGAGCCCGGCGCGCTCGCCGGGGTCGAGGACGTTCGCCGCGCGGTCGAGCAGGCTGGCGAACGCGGGATTGCGGTACCCGCTGTAGTTGTCGGCGCTGTCCGGAGCGAACAGCGACCCGAGAAAGGTCTCGGGATCGGGGTAGTCCGCGATCCACGTGAACTCGTAGGCGGGCAACTCCTTGCGGGCGAGCGCCAGGTTCAGGTCGGACCACCTGCGGGCGATGACCTCGATTTCCAGCCCGAGCGACTCGCGGACGATCTCACGGAGCGCCTCGGCGGCGAACGGCCCGCTGCCGTAGATCCGGATCGGCGGCATATCCTCGAGGTCGTACCGGC
>JBJTKE010000601.1:0-3544 GCA_046096285.1 Chloroflexota bacterium | reverse complement strand
CGGCGGGCGAACGGGAAGCCGATGGATACGCTGGAGCCGATGGAGACGGTCGCGCGGGAGATCCGCGTCTACGACGCCCGGCTCGCGGCCTGGCGGACCGCGGGTGCGGAGGACGCTGACCTGCTGGCGCGGTACGGGCTGGACCCGGAGACGCCATCCGCCGATGCGCAGGAGCCGGAGAGCGCGGAGCCTGCCGGTGACGAGTAGCCGGATCCTGGGGAGCGTCCCCGGGCGGCCGGGACTGCCGTCCCACGTGCGCCTGGCCGAGATGCTGGCGGCCGCGGACGACCCGGGGCTGTCGCTGGGCCCGGCGCGGACGGTGGTGCTGGAGTGGGTGGGGCAGGAGAACCCGCTCGACCGGGCGGACGTGCGGCTGCGGCTGATGCGGGGGGAGTACACGCTGGAGCAGGCGCGGGCGATCCGGGAGGCGGCGGCACGGGCGGCGACGCCGGCGGCGAACCGGCGTCGGGTGCTGGAGGCAGGGCACGATCCGAGGGCGCTGGCGCCGGTGCCGGGGCTGTCGCGGACCTACTGCTGGGAGCGGAGGAACGGCTACCGGGTCCGGGTGACGGCGCGGGACGCGGACGTGATCCTCTCGTCGGCGTGCGGCAACGAGTTCGTGCTGCGATGAGGCCGCGGGAGGCGACCTGGGCGCCGGAGCGGGCGCCGGTGAAGCTGCGGTGCCCGTCGAAGGTGGTCTTCGGGCACCTCTACGCCGCGGGTGATGGCGAGATCGCGCTCGAAGTGCTCTGCCGGGCCAGGGAATGCCAGCGCCCCGGGATGTTCACCGTGCACCTGTTCGACGCGGCAGGTGGTTGCCTGACGAGGCACGTACCGAAGCCATGACGGATTCGTCCGCTTCCCCGGGCGATGCAGGGGCGCGTCGACCCCGGGCGAGAGCAGCCGGGCCAGCGCGCCTGCCGGTGCGCGTTCGAGGAGGCTGGCCTACCAGGATGCGGCGATCAACTGCACACGCCCACCGGGATCGGGATTTCCTTCCCGTAGACGGGAATCGACTTCCCGGCCCCGATGCAACTGCCGGAGCAGCACTCGTTTGCCGCACCGCACCAGCTGAACCGGCCCTTGCAGCAGGCTCCGTTCTTGCATGAGCTAGCCGACCCGAGGCAATAGTGCCCGCAACTTCCGCAGTTTTCCGGATCCGACTGGAGATCCGTGCAGTTCCCGAAACAGCACGTGTCGTTGGGGTTGCAGATCACCGGTCCCGTGTCGGTGATGCAGCACTCGAACTTCGTGCAGACCCCGTCGCAGCACTTGGGCTTGCTCGGAGGGCAGGCCTTTCCGCAGGCCCCACAGTGCTGGGGACTCGAATTGACATCGGTGCATGCGCCGCCCTCGCAGCAATACTGGCCGAACGGGCAACACGTCTCGCCGCAGCATCCGCTGTTCCGGGGACAGCAGTTGCCCCCGCAACAGACATTTGGCGAGGGGCAGAAATTCCCGCAAAACCCGCAGTTTTCCGGGTCGCTTCCGGCATCGACACATTCATCAAGGCAACAAAACCGCCCGGGTGGGCAAACGCGACCGCATGCCCCGCAGTTGCTGTCGCTGCCCATCGTGTCGGTAGGATTCCCGCTGCAACACGCCTCCCCGGTCGGGACGCGCTTGTTGCAGCCACCGCAGTGATCGCGTGACGAAAGGATGTTGACGCAGGCTCCACCGCAGCACTGTTCGTCCTTGCCGCAGGTGATCCCACAGCCTCCACAGTTGTTCCTGTCGGATCCGGTGCTGGACGGTACGGGTTTGCCGTCACAGCAGGAGAAGCCCCTGGGCACCTGGTTGTTGCATTGACTGCAGTGGTAGTCGTTCCACTGGAGATCGACGCACTGGCCGCCGCAGCAGGTCTTCTGGAGGCCGTTTCGGGCCGGCCCGCACGAGTCGCCGCAGTCGCCGCAGTTGTCGGGATCCCGCAGGATGTCGCGGCAGGTTCCGTTGCAGCACGCCTGCTGGCGCCCGGCCGCGTCCTTCGGGCAGGTCTTGCATGCTCCGCAGGCCTCCGGGTCGGATTGCGTGTCGCGGCACTGGCCGTTGCAGCATTGCTCGCCGGCCGCGCATGACCTGAAGCACCCGCCGCAATTGTTCGGTCCCGAAACCGTGTCGACGCACATCCTGTTGCAGCAGGAGGCTCCCTGGCCGCAGTCGCGATCCCCGGTGCAACTCGCCCCGATGCTCCTGAGCCGGCGCCGGCGGCGACTCGACGCCGTTCCCGGGACCAGGGCGAGGAGGGACGTGGCAGCCGCCAGGACGAAGGTTCGCCGGTCCGTAGACGCGACCCGTCGCGCGAGTGCATCGAAGCGTCGGCCGTCCATGAATCGTTCCAATCCCCGCGGCATCAGCCGCGGCATCGTCCGCTACGACAGTCCTGGCCGCTCCGGCAACGCTGGCCGCAGCCTCCACAGTGGTCCGGGTCCATGCCGATCGCCCGGCATTGCCCCTGGCAACACTCCCAGCCGGGTGGACAGGCAGACCCGCACTCGCCGCAGTTGGATCGATCGACCAGGGGATCGATACAGCGGCCGCCGCAACACGTCCGCGCCTTCCCGCATGGGTCGAAACACGCCCCGCAGTGGTCCGGGTTGCCGTCGAGGGCCACGCAGGTTCCGTCGCAGCAAACCTCGCCGCCGCTGCAGGGTGTCGCGGTCTTGCCGCACGGGACTGAACCGCCGTTTCTGACGGTGCGGCACAATCCATCGATGCAGCGAAGCCCGGTGCAGCAGCGGGCGCTCCGGTCGCTGCACCGCTGGTGTTCCGATCGGCAGGTCCTTGAAGCGGACACAGCCGGATCGGTCCCGGAAATCGCGCTCGCGATGGCGGCAACCGGGGAAGCGGCGATTCGTCGCCTCGTCTGTCGGGATGAGGACTCGGACATCTCCGTACCCTTCCAGCGCATCCAGGCCCAGCGAGTCGCGCGATCCCTAGACGATGCAGCCGTCGCCCCACTTGGAGCAGAACGCACGGCCACTCGCGGGTTTGCAGCAGGAGTTGTTGAACGGATCGGGTTCCCTGTTCGGAGCGATGTCATGGATCTGGAGACATTCCTGACCCGGCTTGTGGCAGAACTGGGAGTCCTGGCAGCCAAGGTTCCCGGAACTGGTCCGGCCGCAGTAGCCGCAGTTCAGAGGATCGGACGTGATGTCGGTGCAATACAGGAGGCCGTTCTTGCCCGGGCAGGCGTCCTCGTTCCTGGCGCAGCACAGTCCCTTGGTGCAGTACTTGCCGCTCCCGCAATCGTGCCCGCAGTTCCCACAGTGCTTCGGATTGTTCAGCAGGTCGACGCAGGCGCCGTTGCAGCACGCCTGATCCCCGGGGCACTGCTTGCCGCATCCTCCACAGTGGTTCGGGTTGTTCTTCGGGTTCACCAGGATGAGTTGTGGCTCGGGTTTGCCGGGGACATTGACGAGACAGCATTCCTTCAGGAGGTCATCGGAGCAGCGCCCGTCGCAGCAGATGCGATCGGTGACGGATGGGCAGGTTTTTCCATCGCAGCACGTCTGGCCGACCGCTCCGCAGTTGTTCCGGTCGGTCT
>JBJTKE010000600.1:0-6584 GCA_046096285.1 Chloroflexota bacterium | reverse complement strand
GAACAAGCCCCCAAGCCGCCAGCCTGGCAGCCGCCCCCCCGTTCACGAAACGCGAAGCCCGAACCCTCAGACCGACGCCCCACTTCCGGCACCCCGCACCCGAGACCCACCACCCACCCCCCACCCCCCCACACCCGATCCCCGATACCCCACCCCCGGCTCACCGCAAGTCCAGCCCGGCCGCCTGCTGCTGGGCGCGGCGGAGAATGGCGCCGGTCGGCTCGCCGGTTATGATGGCGGCCTGCACTGCCGCGTCGATGATGTGGACGAGATCGGGCAGAACCCGCGAGCGGGGAAGGGTGCGGGTCCCGGCGTGAAGCGCGGCGAGATCCCGGTAGAAGGGGATCATGGCGTTGACCTCGGGGTCCTCCCAGGTGGACCGCCGGCACCCGATGCCCCCGGCGAGGGTGGTCAGCCGGTCCATCTCCGCGCTGGCGCAGTGCCGCACGAAGCGGTAGGCGGTCTCCGTGTGGCGGCTGCCGGCCGCGACGCACAGCAACCAGTAGACGATCAGCGCGGCGCTCTCCCGGCCCTCGCCGGCCGGCACCGGGGCCACCCCGACCTTGCCCTTCACCGGGCACCCCGGTTGCTCGCAGACGGCGGCGAACCCGAACCAGTTGACCATCATCGCCACCTTGCCGGCCGCGAACAACTCGCCGGACTTCACGGAGTCGATCTCGTCCAGTCCCGGCGGGGTGAGGCCGCGGTCGTGGACGGCGCGGCGGTAGAAGTCGAGCGCTGCGGCTGCCTCCGGGGTGTCCAGGGTCGGGCGGCCGTCCGCGTCGTGCAACTCGCCGCCGCGCCCCCACAACTGGAGGCAGAAGTCGTAGACGGTGTTGTGCCCGTCAGGGTAGGCGGCGAACACGGTGCCGGAGAGACCGTCCTGCGGGCGGTGGAAGAAGCGCGCGGCGTCCTCGAACTCGCGCCAGGTGGCGGGCACGCGGAGGTCGTAGCCGAAGCGGGCGCGGAACGCGGCCTGCTCGCGAGGGTCGGCGAACAGGTCCGTGCGGTAGGTCAGGCACTCCGGGCCGTCGTGGTAGGGCAGCCCGTAGACGGCGTCGCCGAACTGCTGCATCCCGAGCAGGCCGGGAACCCAGGCATCGGGGTAGCCGGGCACGGGATCGGCCGCCATGCAGGGGGCGAGGTCGAGCAGCGACCCGCTTGCGGCTGCACGTGCCAGCCAGTCCGTCACGATGAAGGCAACGTCCCACGTGCCATCGAGCAATCCTTCACTGGTGAACAGGCTGTCCACCAGCGGATTGAGATCGAGCGATTCGTACTCCAGCCGCATGCTCGTGCCGGATTCGCGCGCGAAGATTTCCCACTGCTGCCTGATGGCCTCCTCGAACGGCCCAAACCGCCGGATCGCCACCCGGAACGTGTCGTTCATGTGCGCCTCCATGCCTGGTTCGCTGGCGTGCGGGACGTGTGGGCTTATGGGCTTGTGGGCTTGTGGGTTTGTGGGCCTGTGGGCTTGTGGGCTTGTGGGCTTGTGGCCTGTCGGTTTCCGTCGGTAGAGCCATCTTCCGGCGCTCCCGGCCACCCCTTCACCTCAAGGCTCCTGTCCGCTCACCCCAAAAGCCACAAGTTACAAGCCTGTAAGCCCACAACCCCACAAGCCACAAGCCACAAGCCCACAAGCCCACAAGCCCATAAGCCCTACGCGCCCTCCAACTCCCGCCGGATTTCCTCCGTATCCTGCCCCACGGCGGGAGCGCCCGCGGGGGAGGTGAGAATGCCGCCGTCGATGCGGATCGGGCAGCGGGTGGTTTCGAGCGCCGCGCCGTTGGGGCGCGTCACGCGCTGCGTCATCGCCAGCGCCCGGAAGCCGTCGTGCTCGAGCAGGCGCGGCCAGTCCAGCACGTCGGCGCACCAGACGTCCGCCGGTTCGAGGATCGCCAGCCAGCCGGCGGTGCGCCCGGTGGCCAGGTGGGCGGCGAGCTCGGTCTTGATGGCGTCGCGCTCGGTGAACCACGACGCCGGGTCGGTCCAGCGGGTCAGCGCCGGACAGCCGAGCAACTCGCCGAGGCGCGGGACCGGGGTCATCGCCACCGCGAGGAAGCCGTCGGCGGTGCGGTAGATGCCGTAGGGCGCGGCGAGGTAGGCGTGGGCGTTGTTGACCTGGCTGCGATGGGGAACCGTGCCGCCGTCGTTCAGGTGGGTGGTCAGCACCTCGAACTGGAAGTCGAGCACGCTCTCGATCAGGCTGGCCTCGACCAGTCCGCCCGCGCCGGTGACGCCCCGGCGCACCAGGCAGGCGAGGATGCCCTGCACCAGGTGGGCGCCCGCCAGCATGTCGGCCACCGCCAGGCCCATCGGCACCGGCCCCTGCGCCGCATCGCCGGTCAGCCAGGTCAGCCCGGAGAGCGACTGCGCGAGCAGATCCTGCCCGGGCTTGTCCACCCAGGGACCGCGGTCGCCGTAGCCGGTCACGGTCGCGTAGACGATGCGCGGGTTGATCGCGCGCACCCGCGGCCAGTCGAGGCCGATCCGTTCCATCACCCCGGGCCGGAAGTTCTGGATCATCACATCGGCGCGGGCGATCAGCGACCGCACCGCCGCGAGGTCGTCCGCGTGCTTGAGATCGGCGGCGAAACTCTGCTTGTTGCGGTTGATCGAGTGGAAAAGCGTGCTGTCGCCATCGAGTTCGAGGTTGGAGATGTAGAGCCTGCGGCAGAGGTCGCCGCCGCCGGGGCGCTCGATCTTGATCACCCGCGCGCCGAGATCGGCCAGCCGCAGGGCCGCCGACGGCCCGGCGAGGAACTGGCTGAAATCAAGCGCCAGCAGGCCATGCAGCGGGCGCTGGGCCTCCGGCAGCGAGTCGGGCGGGGTCCAGTCGCGATGCGGCTCAGGCATGGGCGAGGGTCTCCCGGTAGAGCGCGTCGATCCGGTCGATCACCGGGGCCGCGTCGCCGCCCTCCCCCAGCCAGCGGTGGACGATCGCCCCGGCCTCGTCCTGGAAATAGATGTACCCGGCGTAGCGCGGCCGCAGGAAGGCCTCGTCGAGGGTGGTCAGGGTATCGCGGAAGAAATGCCCGGCAAGCGCGTTGCAGACGTCGTCGGTCCATGCGGAGCGGTGGCCGGGCTGGCCGCCGTCGAGGGTGTAGAGACCGCGCTGGGTGTCGGGGTGGTTGACGTAGGCGGCATATTCGGCGGCCAGCGGCAGCAGATCCGCGCTCACCCGCCGCGTGATCGCCAGCCCGGTGCCGCCGAGGGTGCTGCGCAGCCGCGCCCCATTGAAGGTCACCAGGTTGCCGAAGGTCAGGTGCGGCCGCGGGGCGGTGTAGCTCGGCCGCGCGTAGTTCGAGTAGCCATAGGCGAACGGGCAGTAGGCGAGGTCGTCGCGGGCGGTCATCGCCTCGTAGGTGCGGATCGGGTTGCGTTCCAGGCAGGCCGCCTCGCAGTGGGAGAGCAGCTCGCGCAACATCTCCAGGGCGCCGCGGGCAGTCGCGGGAGCGGCCATCCGCTCCGGCGTGGTGAACGGCTCCTCGCCGAGGGCGATGCACAGCATGTAGGTGGCCATCAGGGCATCGACCGGGATGGCGGGCAGGGCGACCAGCCCCCGCCGCGCCAGCGCCAGCAGATCCTCCCAGGTGCGGGGAACCTCCGCGCCGTGCGCCGCCAGCACGTCGGCGCGCCACGAGGCGACCGGCGTGGCGGCGTCGGTCGGCAGCGCCCAAAGGTGGCCGCCGTACTCGTAGGAGCGGTAGGAGGCGCCCACGCTGTTGGCCGCCTGCCCGGCCAGGTAGGCGGCGGGCAGCACCTCGTCGAGCGGGAGCAGCGTGGGGTGCTTCGCCGCGTAGCCCACGAACGGGTGATCGATGATGATGAAGTCGAACCGCTCGGCCAGGTCCTGGATCGGGTAATCCGCGAACTCCTGCAGCGAGCGGCGCGACCACGCGATCTCCATCCCCGGGTAGCGGTCGGTGAAGCGTTGCGCGGCGGCGACGAGCGGCAGATAGCCGCGGGTGTGGTTCCAGGTGATGCCCGTAAGCGTCCTCGCGCCCGTCATCGCTCCTCCCGCGTTGAATCCCGGTTCACAACCGCCCGGTTTCGTGTCACAATCTTCGCTGGCGAATCTTTGCTTCAAGGATGAACCGTGTCAAGCCTCCCCGACGCCGCGCCGCCCGCCTACGCCGCGCCCGCCCTCGACAAGGGGCTGGATGTGCTCGAACTGCTCGCTCGCGACGGCGCGCCGATGACCCAGGCCGACATCGCCCGCGCCCTCGGCCGCTCGCCCGGCGAACTCTTCCGCATCATGGCCACCCTCGAACGCCGCGGCTACCTCTGGCGGGAGCCGGTGTCCGGCGCCTACCGCCCCACCCTGCGCCTGCTCGAACTCGGCCAGTCCCACCGCCCGGAGGACGCCCTCCTGCGCGCCGCGGCGGCGCCCATGCAACACCTTGCCGCGGTCACCCGCGAGGCCTGCCACCTCAGCGTGCTGCACCGCGGCAGCCTGCTCGTGCTCGCGCAGGAGGAGGGCAGCCGCCGGGTGCGGCTCTCCGTCGCCGTCGGCAGCACGATCGACCCACTGCGCTCGGCCTCGGGCCGGATGCTGCTGGCGATCATGCCGGCGGACGAGCGCATGGCCGCCCTCGCCGCCGACCCGGCCTGGCTTGCGATGACCCGCGAGGACCGCGCCGCCGCGCTCGACCGCCTGGAGAGCATCCGCGCGCGCGGCCATGAGGCCGCTCACGCCGAGACCGTGGCAGGCGTCTCCGACCTCGCCGCCCCGGTCGGGTCCGCGGCGACCCGGGTCCGCGCGGCGCTCGCCGGCGCGGCCCTTCCCCGCGATCACGCCGCCTGGGCCGCCGGGATGCTCCCCCACCTCGCCGAGGCCGCCGCCGCCATCACCGTCGCGGCGGGACTCTCGGCCCCGGCCCGCTCGCCCTGACCCACGGCCGGCGTCCCGCGCCGCCGCGATCCCCGACCCGCCGCCAGCCACCCACGGGAGCCTGCGATGCACGTCCGCGAGCAGTACTTCGAGGATTACGAGCCCGGCCACCAGCGGACCACCCTCGGACGCACCATCACCGAGACCGACATCGTCCTCCACGCCGGCCAGACCGGCGACTTCTTTCCGCATCACATGGACGCGGAATGGTGCGCCGCCCAGCCATTCGGCCAGCGCATCGCCCACGGCACCCTGATCTTCAGCGTTGCCGTCGGCATGACCGCCAGCGAGATCAATCCTCGCGCCTTCTCCTATGGCTACGACCGGTTGCGCTTCATCAAGCCGGTGCACATCGGCGACACCCTGCACTGCACGGTGACCATCGCCGAGAAGCGCGATCACAAGCGCCCGCAGCAAGGGGTGGTGGTCGAACGCCTCGAGGCCATCAACCAGCGCGGCGAGACGGTGCTCGCCTGCGACCATCTGCTGATCGCCGAGCGCCGGGAGCCCGCGGACGGGTAGCCGCCGCGCAACCGTGCGCGACGTTGCGCTCGCGCCTCGATTCGGTACAGTACGCGGCATGATGCGAAAGCCGTTTGCCCGCCTCATCGCCTGCCTGCTGGTGCCGTGCCTGCTCGGCCTCGCCGCCCCGGCGCGCGCATCGCTCGATCCCGCGGCGCGGGAGTCGGTCTTCCCGGCGGTGGTGCAGGTGGGCATCCTGATCGAGGACGGCGCGGGTTCCCGCTCGCGGATCAGCCTCGGCAGCGGCGCCGTCGTCTCCCCGCAGGGCCTGGTGCTGACCAACTACCACGTCGTCGACGAGCAGTCCGGCGACGCCGACCTCGCCCGCATCGCTCCCGGCTACGTCCGCGTCCCGGGCGTGTTCACCATCTCCATCTCGGACGGGCGCAATCCGCCGGTCCTGCAGTTCCTCGCCTCGGTCGCCGCGGCCGACCCCGCGCTCGACCTCGCCGTGCTGCGCATCGACCGCGACAGCAGCCAGCAACCGGTCGATCCGGCCTCGCTCAACCTGCCCACCCTCCGGCTTGGCACCGTCAGGCAGATCGACATCGGCGACCCCCTGCACGTCATCGGCTTCCCGGCCATCGGCAGCGGGTCACTCACCTACACCGACGGCATCGTCAGCGGATTTCTCTACGAGGACGGCATCGACGGCGTCGCCTGGATCAACACCGACGCCCTGATGTCCGGCGGCGTCTCCGGCGGCGCGGCGGTGGACGACGCCGGCGCCCTTGCCGGCGTTCCCACCAGCGGCACCCCGCTCGACTGCCGCCCCGGCGACACCAACGGCGACGGGGTCGAGGACGGCCGCGACATCGGCTGCGTGCCCACCGGCGGCTCCCTCGGCCAGGTCCGGCCGATCGATCTGGCGCTGCCCATCCTGCGCTCGGTCGATCCTTCCCTCGCCCCGGCATCCGGCCCGGACCCGGCCGCCGCCGCGCCCGCCCCGGTCACCGACCTGGCCACCGCCGCCGCCTGCGCCCAGCGCGCGGACTGGCGCTGCGCCAGCCGCATCTATCGCCTCGCCTGGCAGGCCAACCCCGGCGACCCTGCCGTCGCCGCCCCCTTCTCCGACGCCCTGCTCGGGCTCGGCCGCACCGAGGAGGACGGCGGCCAACTCGGCGCGGCCCGCGACGCCTACGCCGAGGCCGCCGCGGTCGATCCCGCC
>JBJTKE010000599.1:0-1350 GCA_046096285.1 Chloroflexota bacterium | reverse complement strand
TTATCTGGCGCTGCGACCTCGACACGACGAACGCCTGCGCCAACTGGGAACAGGGCGGAGACGGCGCCCAATCCCTCTCATATGACGGGCAGGGCACGCTCTACGCGGCAATCGCGGGCAAGAACGGCGTGATCTGGTCCTGCCCGACCGCGGCCGCCAACCAGTGTTCCAACCTGTTCTCCGGCGTCAATGGGGTGGCGGTGGCTGCTGGCGATGGGAGCGTCTTTTCCAGCGCCAACGGCCTCTTCTTCGGGAGCAGCCCGTTCACGGCGACCTCCAGCAATCTGGTCAACTCCTTTCTCCTCTACGTTCCCGCCGGGGGCGTGTCCGGCGTGGGCGGCGTGTCGGTGGCGCTGTACGGCGGCAAGTGGACCGACAAGCTCGGCAAGCGCTGCGCGAAGGGCGGCAAGGGCCTGAAGGGCAGCGTGCAGGTGACAGGACCGGGCGGCTACGACAAGACGGTGGCGGTGAACCTTTGCGCCCTGGCGAAGGGCGGCAGCGTGAAGGAAACGTTCGATCTGCTGGACCCGGGGACCTACACGGTGAAGGCGGCCACGACGAACTGGAAGAAGCGGTTCGGCGGGAGCGCTTCGGTCACGGTCGACCCGGACCGGACCGGCAAGGTGAAGGTGCGGCTGCACCGCGCCGGAGCAGGAAAGTGAGGAGCGGCATGGGCACACCGATGGGCAATCGACGCATGGGAGCCATCGCGCGGGGGCTTTTGGTGGTGGCGGCGCTGGCGCTGCTGCCGCTGGCGGGGCTGGGGCTTGGGCTGGAGCAGGGGCCGCGGCGGGTGGAGGCGCAAACGTCCTCGTTTGACTCGCTCTGGGCCGGCCGCGGCCTGTACCTCGCGGCGTGCGCGAATCCGTCGTCGCCGGCTTCGCTTTCGGGCTGCTTCAGCATGAAAGCGACGACGGACCTCGGCTTCGACCCCTATCTCGTGGCGACCGATGGCGTCAATGTCTACTTCGCCACCTTGGACGGCGGGTACAGCTGCCCCATCGCGGACCAGGGAGCGAATTGCACCCACATCATGGCTGGCGCCTGGTCGAGCGGCAAGGTGAAGTCCCTCGCGGCCTCCGGCGGCTACCTCTGGATCGGGCAGGACAACGGGCAGATCTACCGCTGCCCGGCGAACATCCCGTATGCCAGCCAGTCCAGCGCGCCGGCCGACTGCGTGCTGCTCGACGAGGCCGGACGCCCCGTGTGGTCGCTGCTGCTGGCGAACGGCAGGCTGTACGCCGGGCTCGGGGGAACAAAGAAGTCCCAGGGCATCCTCTGGAGCTGCGATCCGCAGGCCGTGAACGCCTGCAAAAACCTCGATGAGTATGGGAACACCTGGGCGAACTC
>JBJTKE010000598.1:0-1045 GCA_046096285.1 Chloroflexota bacterium | reverse complement strand
CTGCTCCTCGAGGCCGGCCCGGACTACCGCTCCGCCGACCGCCCCGAAGCCATGAAGATTCCCAACCCCTTCGGCATCATCCGCGACCCGGAGTACAGCCACTTCCGCTACGACGACCTCAAGGCCAAACCCAACGCCTACCAGGAGGAACGCACCTACTGGCGCGGCCGCGGCGTCGGCGGCACCTCCGCCATGAACGGCCAGATCGCCATCCGCGGCATGCTCCAGGACTACGACGACTGGGCCGCCCAGGGCGCCGCAGGCTGGTCCGGCGCAGACTGCCTTCCCTACCTCATCAAGCTCGAAACCGACCTCGACTTCGGCGACCGCCCCTACCACGGCGATGCTGGCCCGCTTCCCATCTATCGCGCCCCCCTCGATGCCTGGGGCCCGGTCGATCTCGCCATGCGCGAGGCCGCCCTCGACCTCGGCTACCCCTGGGCCGACGACTGCAACGCCCCCGACGCCACCGGCGTCTCCCCCTACCCCATCAACAGCGTCGGCGGCATCCGCGTCTCCACCAACGACGCCTACATCGAACCCGTCCGCCACCGGCCCAATCTCACCATCATCGGCGGCGCTTCCGTCGATCACGTCTGCCTCGACGGCTCCCGCTGCTACGGCGTCCAGGCCCTCGTCGACGGCCGCCACCGCGAGTTCCACGCCTCCGAGGTCATCATCGCCTCCGGCGCAATCCACTCCCCGACCATCCTCATGCGCTCCGGCATCGGCCCGGCCAGCGTTCTCCGCCGCTTCAACATGCCCGTGCTTGCCGACCTTCCCGTCGGCCGCAACCTCGTCGAGCACTCCGGCATCTGGCTTGGCGTCGCCGTCAAGCCAGAGCACCAGGTCGCCTCCGCCGGCTTCCGCCACACCAACTGCTGCGTCCGCTACTCCTCCAATCTCGAAGGCGCCGGCGACAACGACATGATCATGATCGCGATGAACCTCTCCAGCATGAACGACAAGGGCCGCGCCGAGGGGCTCATCATCGTCGACACCTTCCAGACCTTCTCCCGCGGCTTTCTCGAAATCGCCTCCCTCG
>JBJTKE010000597.1:0-26018 GCA_046096285.1 Chloroflexota bacterium | reverse complement strand
GAGAACGGCAGCATCGTCACCTACGACGACCGGGTCAACGACTACGCCACCGACGTGAGCGCCCGCCACGCCAGCGAGTTCATCCGCCAGGCGGCCGATGACGCGATCCCGTTTTTCGCCTACCTCCCGTTGCGCGCCCCTCACGAGCCCGCGCAGCCGGCCATGCAGGACCTCGACGCCTTCGACGGCGCGATCGCCCCGCGCACCCCCGCCTTCGACGAGGCCGATGTTTCCGACAAACCGGTCTGGATCCAGCGGACCCCGCCTGCCACCCCGGAGAAACTCGCCGCCACCGACGCTTTCCAGCGCGAGCGCCTGCGCACCCTGCTCGCCGTCGACCGGGCGATCGCGACCGTGCTCGCCGCGCTCGGGGAGACCGGGCAACTCGCCAGCACCTACGTCTTTTTCACCTCCGACAACGGCTACCACCTCGGGGAACATCGCCAGCAACTCGAGAAGGGCACTCCCTACGAGGAGTCCATCCGGGTCCCGTTGGTGGTGCGCGGGCCCGGGGTCCCCGCCGGAACCATCGAGCCGCGGATGGCGAGCGGGGCCGACCTCGCCCCGACCATCGCGGACCTCGCCGGCGCGGCGGTCCCATCCTTCGTCGATGGCCGCTCGCTGGCGCCCCTGCTCGCCGCGGAGGACGGCCCGTGGCGCGACGCCGTGCTGGCCGAGACCTGGCGCGACCCGGCCTCGCTCGTCTACGTCGAAGGCGCGCTCCAGTACCGCACCCCGCCAGACCTTGCCGCCGAGGACGAGGAGGAACGCGAGGACAATCCCAACCAGCCCGCCTGGCGCGCGCTCCGCACTGAGACCGAGGTGTACGCCGAGTACGCCAGCGGCGAGCGCGAGTTCTACGACCTCGCCGCCGATCCCTGGCAACAGGACAACCTCGCCTCCACCCTCGCTCCCGCCCGCCTCGCCCAACTCTCGGCCCAACTCGACGCACTCGTCGCCTGCGCCGGCGACGCCTGCCGGACGGCGGACTCCCCGGACGATCCCGCCCGCGAAAATCCGCCGCCAGTGCCGGTCATCCGCTCACCGCAGCCCTTCTTCGCGCTTTCCTGGGACGCACCCATCGAACTCGAGGGAGCGGCCTGGGATGGCCGCGGCGAACCGCTGCCCGGCGACGCCCTCTCCTGGGACGTGGTGCTCCACTCCGCCCGCGGTGAGCGGGCCCGCGGCCGCCCGCTCACCGGCTCCCGGCTCGAGATCAACCCCGCCAAACTGCCCCAGAACCGCCGCGGCTTCAAGGACGCCTGGATGGAGATCGCCCTCACCGCCACCGACGGTTCGGGCCGCTCCCGCACCACGTCCATCGCCTACGGGCTGGCCACGCCCCCGGAGGGAATCCCCGGGCGCCGGGACAACGAGTCCTCGAAGCGCGCCACCCCGGTCCCCCGCCGCTGACGTCCGCCAGTGGCTACCAGTACCGCATCGCCCCCCGGAACAGCTCGGCCAGATCCTCCGGGCTCGCCGGGCGGGGCGAGAGCTTCGTGACCCGGTGCTGCGGCACGGTCTTCTCCACCAGGGCCGGGATGTCCGCCTCGGTGTAGCCGACCGCCGCGATCCCGTTCGGCATCTCGACCCGCTTCATGATCGCGATCAGCGCCTGCGCCAGCACCTCGCCCGCATCGTCGAGGCTGGCGTTCCTCGTGTCCGCGCCCAGCATCCGGGCCGCCGCGAGGTGGCGTTCCGGGCTTGCCGCGGCCGTCCACCGGAAGACCGACGGCGCGTTCAGGATCACCGACATGCCATGCGGCACCAGCGGCCGATCGGCCGGGTAGCCATCCGCCACGAAATCGCGGACCAGTCCGGATACGCCGTAGGACATCCCGTGCGGCAGATGGACGCCCGCATTGCCGAACCCGATCCCGGCGAACGCCGAGGCGAGCAGCATCTCCCCGCGCGCCTCGTCGTCCTCCGGACTGTAGACCGCGCGGTCGATATTGCGCGCCATCATCCGCATCGCCTGCTCCGCCCAGATGTCCGACACCGGATTGGAGCCCTGGTACGAGGGCCGCAGGTGCGGCTCCGCCGCCGCCGCGCGGCGGTCGAACGGCAGCGCGGTGTAGGACTCGATGGCGTGGGAGAGCACGTCGAGCGCCGAGCAGGCAGCGACCATCGGCGGCATGCTCCGGGTATTGTCCGGGTCGATGATGCCAAGCGCGGGCCGGAGCGCCCGGTGGGCGATCCCGGTCTTGGCGTGCATCTCCACGAAGTCAAAAATGGCGACGCCCGTCGTTTCGCTCCCGGTGCCCGCCGTGGTCGGGATCGCCACCAGTGGCTTCAGCGGACCCGGCACCGGCTTCCCGGCGCCGATCGGCGGGTTCACGTAGGCCAGGAAGTCGTCCGGCCAGGTCGAGTACAGGTTGGCCGCCTTGGCGGTGTCCATCGCCGACCCGCCGCCCACGCCGACGAACCCGTCGAACCCGCCATCGGCCGCGAACGCCGCTGCCTCCCGGAACGAGGCGTCGGTCGGTTCCACCCGCGCCCGGTCGTACAGCACGGCGTCGATGCCCGCCTCCCGCAGCGCGGCCATCACCGTCTCCACCGGAGGCAGCAGGGCAAGCGCCGGATCGGTCACCACCATCACCCGGCTCGCCCCCAGCCGGCGCAGGTCGGACCCCACCTCGCGCGTCGCCCCAGGCCCGTACTTGATCGCCGAGGTGTCCATCTGGAACGCCGTCTCGAACCGGTCCATCGGATTCGTTCTCCTTGCCGCCGCCCGCCGGTCTGGTGCCCCGCCTATACTCGCACGGATGCATCATCCACCGAGGCCCAGCGCCCGGCGCCCGGCGACCGCTCCCGGAGGTTCCGCCGTGTCCATTCCCGCCGGCGCCGCCCTGCTGCTGATCGATTTCCAGCAGGGGATCGACGACCCCCGCCACGGCCGCCGCTCCAACCCGGACGCCGAGGCCAACGCCGCCGCCCTGCTCGCCCGCTGGCGTGAAACCGGCCGCCCGGTCCTCCACGTTCACCATGCCTCGGTCGAACCGGACTCGCCGCTGCGGCCGGAGCGCCCGGGCTACGCGGTCACGCCCGGCCTCGCGCCGCGCGACGGGGAACCGGTCATCGTCAAGCACGCCAACAGCGCCTTCATCGGCACCGGCCTCGAGGCGCGGCTGCGCGACGCCGGGATCGACCGCCTCGTCGTCGCCGGGCTCACCACCGACCACTGCGTCTCCACCTCGGTGCGCATGGCGGGCAATCTCGGCTTCGGCGTCATCCTCGCGGGGGATGCAGCCGCCACCCACGCGCGCACCGGGCCGGATGGCGCCGTTCACGACCCGGAGACGGTGCACGCCGTCGCCCTCGCCAGCCTGCATCGCGAGTTCTGCACCGTCATGCCGACCGCCGCCATCCTCGCGGCCTGCGACCCACCGAACCGGTGAGCGGGCCTCCCGGCATGATTCTGGCGACCCGGTCACGCATGGCGCGGCCGACGGCGCGAGCCGTATAGTCGGAGCGTTCGCCGCCCGTTTTCGGCATCCGCCGCCGGAGGAACGCGATGAAGAAAGCCCTGCTGATCGGCGCGCCCCTCGCCGCCGCCGCCGCGGCGGCCGCGGTGACGGTCCTCGAGGCCGCGGTCGCCCCCGCAGATCCCGACGCCCTCACCCGGCACGACCGGCTGCGCCGGTTCAACCGCAGCGTGACCAACCCGCTCATGCGGCAGGTCGCCCGGCTCGGCCTCCCCTACCCGGCCATCATCGCCGCCCCCGGCAGGCGCACCGGCGTGATGCGCGAGACCCCGGTCTACGCCATCCCGGCCGATGACGGCTTCATCGTGCCGCTTCCCTACGGCGTCGGCGTCGACTGGTGCCGCAACGTGCTCGCGGCGGGCGGCTGCACCCTCCGCTACCGCAACCAGCCCATCGCCCTCACCCAGCCCCGGATCGTCGAGGAGGCGGCCGTCGCCGGCAGCATGGACCCGCGGCGGCTCGCGGTCTGGCGCCGTTGGGGCATCGACCGGTACCTCTTCCTCCGCGCAGCCCTCCCGGTCACCTGACCGGCGCACCCGGAGGTTCCCCATGCCCCCGCTCTTTCGCGACCGTCGCGACGCCGGGCGGCAACTTGCCGCCGGCCTCCGCGCGTTCGCGGGACGGCCGGGCGTCATCGTGCTCGGGTTGCCCCGGGGCGGCGTGCCCGTCGCCGCGGAGGTCGCCGCCGCGCTCGGCGCGCCGCTCGACGCGCTCGTGGTCCGCAAACTCGGCGTGCCCGGGCACGAGGAACTCGCCATGGGCGCGATCGCCTCCGGGGGCCTGCGCGTGGTCAACGAGGATGTCCTGCGCGACCTCCGCCTGCCCCGCTCCGCCGTCGACGCGGCCGAACGCCGCGAACGCGAGGAGCTGCTGCGCCGCGAGCGCGCCTACCGGGGCGACCGTCCCTTCCCCGACCTCCGGGGCCGCACGGTGATCGTCGTCGACGACGGGCTCGCCACCGGGGCGACCATGCGCGCCGCGCTGCGGGCCGTTCGCCGCGAGGGACCGGCGTGGCTGGTGGCGGCCGCGCCGGTCGGCGCCCGCTCCGTTCAGGCCTCGCTTGCGGCAGAAGCCGACGAACTGGTGCTGGCCGCCACGCCCGAGCCGTTCGAGGCCGTCGGCGCGTGGTACGGGGCCTTCCCGCACACCTCCGACGACGAGGTGCGCGCCGCCCTCGCCGCCGCGTGGGCGGGGACGCCCGGCGATTCCGGCGACGGCCCGGCCCCGGTGTGAACCGGGCGCGCCGTGTGGTAGCGTGTCGGGAGGCAGGATTCGTCGGGAACCCCCGGAGAGCAGCGCTCATGTCCACCCCCCACGCAGGCCCAACCGCGCCAGAACTCGCCCGCGCCGCGGGCATGACCGCCCTCGACTACATGCGCCATCGCGGGTACGTGTACGACGTCTCCGACGAGGCCGGCCTGCAGGAGGCGCTCCGCAGCGGCCCGGTCACCGGCTACGTCGGATTCGATCCCACCGCGCCCTCGCTGCACGCGGGCCACCTGATGGGGATCATGATGCTGGCGGTGCTGCAGCGCTTCGGCCACCGCCCCGTCGCGCTCGGCGGCGGCGGCACCGCCCTCGTTGGCGACCCCTCCGGCAAGACCGCCACCCGCGCGGTCATTTCCGAGCAGGCCATCCGCGACAACCTCGTCAGCATCCTCCCGCAATTCGGCCGCTACATCGACTTCGATGGCGGCCGCTTCGGCGACAACCCGCCCGCGCTGCTGGTCAACAACGCCGACTGGCTCCTCGAATTGCGATACATCCCCTTCCTGCGCGACGTCGGGAGGCACTTCTCGGTCAACGAAATGCTCGCCGCCGAGACCTACAAGGTGCGCATCGAGGGTTCCGGCCTGAACTTCGTCGAGTTCAACTACCGCATCGTTCAGGCCTACGACTTCCTGCATCTCTTCCGGGAGGTCGGCTGCACCCTGCAGATGGGCGGCTCCGACCAGTGGGGGAACATCGTCGCCGGCGTGGACCTCATCCGGAAGGCGGACGCTGGCCACGCCTTCGCCCTCGTCTGCCCGCTGCTCACCACCGCCTCCGGCAAGAAAATGGGCAAGACCGAGGGCAACTCGCTCTGGCTCGACGCCAATCTCACCGCTCCCTACGAGTTCTTCCAGTACTGGGTCAACGTCGAGGACGCCGACGTCGAGCGCCTGCTCCGGCTCTACACCTTCCTGCCCGACGACCGCATCGCCGACCTGATGTCCGTCTCCGGCGCGGCCTTGCGCGAAACCAAGCAGGAACTCGCCTGGCAGATCACCGCGCTCTCCCACGGCCCGCAGGCCGCCGACGAGGCCCGGCAGGCCGCCCGGGCCCTGTTCGGCGGCGCCGCCCCCACCGCCGACGACCCGTCCATCCCGACGACCGTCATCTCCGCCGCCGAGGCCGAGGGCATCTCCATCGCCGACCTGTTCATCCGCGCCGGGCTCGCGCCCTCCCGCCGCGAGGCCCGCACCCAGGCCGCCAACGGCGCGCTCTGGATCGGCGAGGAACGCGTCGCCGACGCCGACGCCGTCTGGGACGGCCGCGCCCCGGCCCTGCTGCGCTTCGGCAAGAAGAAGTACCAGCGGATCCGGGTCGAGTAGCCGCCGGCCGGCCCCCCTCATACCCGGACAGTTGCGGGTTCGGCCGGTTCCAACCCGAGGCAACGCTCGCCCGCCGTGCGCGAAATCGCCGCGTGTCGCCCCCACCGCGACGGAAAGCCCTTCTCCCGCGGCAGCAGTCGAGGATTTGGCGAGGGAACACGGAGCCAGACCAGACTGGCGTCTCAGTTCCGTCCGGCCATGAGGGACGGACCCCGGCGCGCCGCCGTCCAGGCAGCACGCCTGGACGTGCGCGCGGACCGCGCCGGGCACGGCGCCGCGGTCATCGGCTCTCGCCTGCCTCCAGCGCGGGAACGCTCACGGCGGCTGTCCGCATCGGGCGCGCCGCCAGGTGCACGGCCAGCCCGGAAAGCGCGATCGCCACCGCGATGCCCACCGCGATCCGCTCCACCCCGAAGGCGTCGGCCGCCACGCCCGCGAGCAGCGTCGGCAGCAATGCCCCGACCGCGGTCAGCAGGGTGACCGTGGCCATGGTCTGGCCGCGCCGGCCCGGCGGCGTGTGGGCCAGCAGGAGCGCCCGCGAGGCCACCCCAACCATCGCCGAGCACAGCCCCGCCGGGATCGAGATCAGCATCGTCAGCAGGACGGGCGACGGGATGCGCAGGGCATCCGCGGCGCGGTCCAGCGGCAGGCCCACGACGTCGTTCGCCACGTGCCGGATATCGGCGACGAACGCGAGCGCGCCGACGCAGGCCGCAAACCCGAGCATCGCCCCGGTGGCCACCCGCTGCTCTCCTGCCAGCCTGCCCAGCGGCGCGGCCAGCCGCAGCCCCGCCACCAGCCCGAGCGCGGCTGGCGCGAACACGAACACCGTGTTGTCCGCGCCGGTCTCCAGCACCCTCCGCAGGTAGAGCGGCATGATCACCAGCAGCGCGCTCATCCCGATGCCGACCAGCACGTCGGCAGCCATCGCCCGCATCGTCACCGCATCCGAGCGGATGCCCCGCAGGCCGTCCCGGAGGATCTGCGGCACCGCCTGCCCCGACCGCGCGGCGAGATGCCCGTCCAGCGGCGGCAGCAGCAGGGCCAGCCCCGCCGCGATGAAGAACAGGGCGGCGCAGGCGGCGAACAGCGCCTGCGGACCGGCCGTCCGCAGCAGCAGCGGAGCGAGGATCACCAGCCCCAGCACCTGCGCCACCGTCGCCGCAAGGTTGAACAGCGATTGCGCCTCCGTCAGCCGGGAGCGCGGCGCCAGTTGCACCAGCGCGGCGCTTTCCGCCGGAGAATGGAACTGCTGCAGGGTCCACAGCCCGAGCGTGGCCGCGAAAATGCCCGGCAGCCCCGGCGGGTGAATCACCAGCACCAGCACGAAGGCGAACCGCAGCAGATCGACCGCCGACAGCATGGCGCGGAGCGGGAACTGGTCGGCCACGACGCCCGCGGGCAGCCCGAACAGGATCGAGGGAACGATCGCGCAGATCACGAACAGGCTGGTGAACGCCGCCCGGTCGGTCATGTCCGCGACCAGCAGCAGGAAGGCGTAGATCAGCGCCCCGTGCGCCGAGGCCGCGCACACCCGGGCCAGCCAGAACGCCCGGAACCGCTCGTCCTCGAGCAGCCGCGGGCGGCGGGCCGCGGTCTCGCCCGTCGCGGATGCGATCGCGGGATCCGCCGCATCCGCCGGGATCGCCGGAACGGAGGACAATTCCTGATCCGGACCGCCGGCGATCCCGACCTCCGGCTTGCCCACCGATACGCGCTGCACCACCCGCGGCGCCGCGCCGCGACGGGCGGGGCGTGGTTTCGGGGGGCGCGGCGGCAGCGGGTTCACGGCCAGTCAGACCTCGGCGGCGACGACTCCGGAACGGCCAACGTGCAGGAAGCGTACCCCGGATGAACACCGCGCGGCGATGCGCGCGGCTGGAACCCGCGGCCCGGAGGGTGTACCTTCGGGGCCGTCATCACCGCCAGAGGAGAGCGCAGCGATGGACGAGGAGCAGATCGGCGAGGCCGGCAGGCCGCTCACCCCCGGGGCCGCCAGGCGGGCCCAGATGCGGGAGGTCCGGGAGGCCACGAAGGAACAGCGCGAATCCGCGCGGTCGGAGAAGCAGGAAGCCCGCGAACCGGCCCGCGACGAGCGGACCTCCGCGCGCGAGGAGCGGCTCTCGGAGAAAGAGGAGATGCAGGCGATCCGGCAGGCCCGGCGCACCGGCGACCGCGCCTCCCGCAAGGAACTGCGGCAGGTGCGCCGCACCGGGCACGCCCGCCCGGCAACCGCCCAGCAGCCGCCGCAACCCGCCCCGGACTCCCGGCCGGAGACCCAGCCTGATCCCGCGCAGGCAGCGCAACAACCGGCGACCAGCAGCGAGGGTGGGATCCGGGGCCTGTTTCGCCGGTTGACCGGGCAGTAACTCCGCCCCGGTCAGGCGCCGGCGATGCCGCGGGCGGCGTCGAGCGCGGCAGGCAGGATGTCGAGCAGGGCGATCAGCAGCAGGATGTCGCCGACCGCGAGCATGCCCATCAACGCGGCCGGCCCGACCGCGCCCACCTGCCCCATGTACCGCCCCATGCCGAACGCGTTGGTGCTCGCCAGCACGAAGACGAGCCACGACACGGCAACGAACAGCGCGCCGAGCACCTGCACCTGCGTCTGCGGCAACCCCTGCTGGATGAGCACCGCCAGGTTCAGCACCGCCAGCAGCAGCCCCGGCAGCAGCAACAGCGCCACCCACGACCACGCCCCTGCCACGGCCCGCGCGCCCTGCGTCATCCGGGCCGGGCGGCGCTGGTGCGGCCACATCCCCTCGACCGAGGTTTCCGCCGCCTGGATGGTGTAGACCAGTGCCACGCACAGGGCGATCAGCACCCAGAACCGGCCATCCTGGACCCGCAGCAGTTCACCGATCCTGTCCACGCCACGTCCCCTTGGAACCTCTCAAAGCGGTCGCGGCGAGGGTAGCACATCGGCAGGCCGCCGACCGCCGGGCGCCCGGCAGGCGGGTCTGCCCCGTCCCGATTTGGTAGGCTCTGCCGCGCACGGGCCCCGGAACGGCCTTTCGCCTCCCCCCGCGCCCGCCCGGAACGTCGCAGGACCCAGCCATGGCCACCGCCCGGTACGCCCACCCGGACCATCTCGGCTACCGCATCAGCGCGGGGACCACCCACGCCCTGCTGCTCCCCGGGTTCATGGGCACGCCGCACGAGATGCGGCCGCTCGCCGATGCCCTGGCCGCGGCGGGCGTCTCCGCCCGCTCGGTGCTGCTGCCGGGATTCGGCCCGGACTACGCGCGCCTTGCCGCCTCCTCCGCCGAGGACTGGATCGCCGCCGCCGCCGCCGCCTGGCGAGAGGAGCGCGACGCCGCCAGCCGCGCCGTCCTGATCGGTTTCTCGATGGGCGCCGCCATCGCCGCGGCGGTGGCCGCCCGCGGCGGCGCGCCCGATGAACTGATCCTGCTCGCGCCCCACATCCGCATGGCCGACCGCCGCGCAGTCGCGTTGCCGCTCCTGAAGTTGCTGATGCGGGAGTTCAAGCCCTTCGCCAACGCCGACTTCAACGATCCGGGCATCCGCTCCACCTTCTCCGAAATGGCCCCGGACGCCGACCTCGACGACCCCGCCGTGCAGCGCCAGTTGCGGGAGGAAACCTCCATTCCCACCCGCGCGCTCGATGAACTGCGGCGGGCTGGCGTCATCGCCAACCGCGAGGCGCCGCGCGTTTCCGCTCCCGCGCTGATCGTCCAGGGAGAACAGGACCAGACCTCTCTCCCGGCCTTCAGCCGCGAGTTCGCCCGCAGGCTCGGCGGCCCGCACCGCTACCAGCCCGTTCCCGGCGGCCACATGCTCGTCGATCCCGCTCACCCCGGTTGGGAAATAACCCGTGAGGCCGTCGTTCGCGCCGCGGCCGGGGAGCACGCGCCATGAGCGGGCGACCCCGATTGCTCCCGCTCCTCCTGCTCGGCGCGCAGGCCGCCCTCGCCGTCCGCGTCTACGCCCGGTTGCAGCGTTCCGCGGGCCAGCGGTCGATCGTCACCCGCGAGCGGTTCAAGCCGCCGGGACGGATCACCATCGTCGTGCCGGCGCTCGACGACCTGCGCCGCCTCGGCCCGTGCCTGCGCGGGCTCCACGGTCAGGGCCCGGCGGTCACCGAGATCATCGTCGCCGACCGCGGCTCCAGCGACGGCACGCCCGACCTCGTCCGCGCCTGGGAGATCCGCGACCACCGGATCCGCTGCCTCGACGCACGGGCGGCGCTCGGCGCGCCCGGGCCCGTCTCCGCGCCGGCCGCCCTGGCCGCCGCCGTCGCCGCCTCCCCGCCCGGCGCGGGCTGGATTCTCGTCGTCGGCCCGGGCGCTCGCCCGAAGACCGGGCTCGGCCGTTCGATGCTCGGCCATGCCCTGCGCACCGGGGCCGAAATGCTCAGCCTGGACATCCCGGCGGTCCCCGCGGGCGCGCTCGACGGGGCGGTGCTCGGCTCTCTCGCCGCCGCCGCCGACGTCCGCTTCGGCACGCCGGGCGGCGTGACCCGCGTCCCCGCGCTCGCCCGCGCTAACGCTGACTGCCTCATGATCCGCCGCGACGCCCTCGCCGACGCGGGCGGCTTCGAAGGCCTGGCCGGCGAGGCGTGGGAGTTCGATCTCGCACGAAGGGTGGCCGCCCGCGGCCGCGGCGTCGGCTTCGCCCCGTCGGAGGACCTCATCGGAGCGGAGCCGCCGGCGAACCCCGCTGGCGTGCGGGCAGGCTGGGCTGGCGCCGCCGCCATCCGCGCCGCCAACCCCTCTCCCGCCGGACTCCTCGCCCTCGCCGAGACTGCCCTCGTGCAGGCGGCCCCCCTTCCGCTGGCGCTCCTCTTCGCGCACCGCCGCGGTCCGGCGGGAGCGCTTGGCAAGGCCAACCTCGCCCTCTTCCTCGCCCGTGGCGGCCTGCTCGGCGCCGCCGACCCGGACGGCCCTCCCCCGGGCCGCGCCCGCTGGCTCGGCCCCCTCGCCGACCTTCCGGTGACCGCGGCCATCGCCGCCCGCACGCTGCGGCCGCCCCGGTGAGGCCGAACATCACGCTCCTGCCCGCCGGCCGCCGCCCGGCATGACCGCTCTCGCGCTCGCCCTGGTTCTCGGTTCCGCCGTGCTCCACGCCGCCTGGAACCTCGCCGCCAAGCGCGCTGGCGGCGGCGCGACCTTCGTCTGGTTGTTCAGCGCGCTGGCGACCATCCTCTGGCTGCCGCTCGCGGCGTGGTCGGTCTGGCACGGCCACCCCCATGTGGATCCCCGCGGCTGGCTTGCGCTGCTGCTCTCCATCCTGTTTCACGCCGGCTACTACGTCTTCCTCCAGAAGGGCTACCAGCACGGCGATCTCTCGCTGGTGTATCCCCTTGCCCGCGGCAGCGGTCCATTGCTGGCGGTCGCCGGCAGCATGGTCCTCTTCGGTGAGCGGCCCGGACCGCTGACGCTCGCTGGCGCGGCGCTCATCGCCATCAGCGCCTTCGGACTCTCCGGCGGTGGTTGGCGGGCCTTCGCCGGGGGCGACCTCGCCGTCACCTTCGGCCTCGCCACCGGCCTCACCATCGCCGCCTACACCCTCAACGACGCCTGGGCCGTGCGCGATCTCGGCATGCCGCCGCCGTTGCTGCTGTGGGGCAACGATCTCGGCCAGACCCTCCTGCTGGCGCCCGTCGCCGTTCGCCACCGGATGGAGGCCGCGCGGCTGTGGCGCGAGCGGTGGCGCGAGATCCTGGCGGTCGCCGTGCTCAGCCCGCTCGCCTACATGATGGTGCTGGTCGCGCTGCGCCTCGCGCCGGTGAGCAGCGTCGCCCCGGCCCGGGAGATCAGCATTCTGATCGCCGCGGCGCTGGGCGCGCGGCTGCTCGCGGAGGGGCAGTCCCGCCGCCGCCTGCTGGCCGCGGCGGGCATGGTGCTCGGGGTCATCGCCATCGCCGCCGGCTGACCGGCGGCTGACCCGGCGTTACGCCCCGCTCTCCTCGCGGGTCCGCTCCGCCAGCACCTTCGGCAGTTCCTCCGCGCCGCGCTCCCGGAGCGACTCCAGCCAGCCGTCGCGGTAGGGCCGCAGCGCCTCGGCGACAGCCTCGGCGATGGCGAGGTCGCGGTACCACTTCCGGTTCGCGGGGATCACGAACCACGGCGCGCGGTCCGTCGAGGTCCGTGTCAGGGCCTCCTCGTAGGCCGCGCGGTAGCGGTCCCAGTCGCGGCGCTCGACCCAGTCGCCCGCGTTGAGCTTCCACGCCTTGGCGATGTCCGCCTCGCGGGCCAGCAACCGCTGCTTCTGCTCGTCCGGGGTGATGTGCAGGTAGAACTTGAGGACGGTGGTGCTCGCGGCGTCGAGCGTGCCCTCGAAGGCCACGATCTGCCCGTAGCGCTTGCTCCAGACCTGCTCCGGCACGATGCCCTTGACCCGCTCCACCAGCACCGCCTCGTAGTGGGAGCGGTTGAAGATGCCCACCTTGCCCAGTTCCGGGGCCTGCAGATGACAGCGCCACAGGAAATCGTGCGCCCGCTCCAGCGGCGTCGGCACGCCGAACGAGGCGACCCGCACCCCCTGCGGGTCCATCTCCCTGAACACCTTGCGGATGGCGCCGTCCTTGCCGCTGGTGTCCATCCCCTGCAATACCGCCAGCAACGCGCGGTTCCCCGCGGCGAACAGCAGTTCCTGCAGCTCGCCGAGTTCGTCCGCCAGTGCGTCGAACCGCTCCTCGCCCTGCTTCTTCGTCAGCCCGCCGTCCATGTCGGCGTCGATCGCCGACAGGTCGACCCGCTCTCCCGGCTCGACCCGCACCGCATAGCCCATCGGCTTTCCCTCCCGCGCGCCCGGCTAGCGCGCCGGGTCCGCGCCATTCTCCACCGTCGCGGCGGCCTGCCGCCGGGCATCCCGGGCCGCCAGCCTGCCGCCAATGATCCGCACCGCCGCGGTGCCGGCCATCACCAGCCCCGCGCCGATCACCTTGACCGGCCCGAACCGCTCGCCAGCCACCGCCGCCGAGATCACGCCGGTCAGGATCGGCCACAGGAAGAAGTACGGGATGGTCCGCCCGACGCCGCCGCGGTGCACCGCCCATGCCCACAGGCTGTAGGCGATCACCATCGAGCCGAAGGCCGCCATCAGCACCCCCGCCCACGCGGCGGGCGACAGCGCGCTCCAGTCCTGCCGCAGCGCCGGCCCGAGGCACACCGGGAGCAGCAGCACCCCGCCGATGGCGAGGCACCACGCTGTCGTGACCCCCGAACCGTAGGTGACCGACAGCCGCTGGTTGAGAATGCCGTAGACGGCGAAGAGGGCCGCGGCGGCAAGCGTCAGCAGATCGCCGAACGGGTGAGCCTCCGCCCGTTCGATCATCTTGTCGCTCATGAAGATGACCACGCCGGTCATCGCGATGCCGACGCCCAGCCACTGGGCGGGCGTCACCCGCTCGATCCCGAGCGCGCGCGCCAGCAGCAGCGTGAACAGGGGAGCGGTGGACTGGATCAGCGAGGCCGAGAACGCCGACGTCTGGTCGATCCCCAGCGTGTAGAAGATGTTGTAGAGCGAGAATCCCGCCGCGCCAGCCAGCAGGAACGTCCCCCAGTCCCGCCGGTGGGGAACGGTCGCCCCCTGCCGCAGGAACACCAGCGCCATCAGGACCGGCGCGGCCAGCGTGAACCGGGCCATGATGAAGGCGAACGGCGCGATCTCCGCCAGCGACCGCTTGGCCATCACGTTGGTCACCGCCCAGAGGGTGATGACCCCGAGCATCGCCAGATCGGCCGCGCCGAACCCGCCGCCCGGCCGGTTTTCCGACCCCCCGCTCATGGCTCGCCCCCGGCTGCCGCCGCCCGGCGCACGGACCGCGCGGCCGCCCATCCGCCCAGCAGGCGGACCATCGCGGTGCCGCCGAGCACCAGCACGGCCCCGGCGAGTTTCAGCGGGCCGAACCGCTCTCCGGTGATGGCGGCGGAGCAGATCCCGGTCAGCACCGGCAGCATGAACAGGTAGGGAACCGTCCGCGAAACGCCGCGCCGCTCGATCGCCCACGCCCAGAGGTTGTAGGCCACCAGCAGCGAGCCGAACGCGGCAAACAGCAACCCGAACCAGGCCGCCGGCGACAGCCCTCCCCACTCCTGCCGGAGAAACGGGCCGAGCGAGAACGGGGCCAGCACCACGAACCCGACGAGCAGCGACCAGGCGGTCGTCGCCGCGGCCCCATACGAGCGCACCAGGGGCCGCGTCACGAGGCTGTACACCGCGAACAGCGCCGCCCCGGCAACGATCAGCAGGTCGCCAAGCGGGTGGTACTCCAGCCGCGCGTGCAGTTTGTCGCTCACGAACACGGCCACTCCGAGCGTCGCCACCGCCACCCCGGCCCACTGCACCGGGGTCACCCGCTCGACCCGCAGCGCCGCCGCCAGCAGGAGGGTGAACACCGGGCCCAGCGACAGCAGCAACGCCACCGAAAAGGCGGAGCTCAAATCGATGCCGAGGATGTACAGCAGGTTGTACAGGCCGTAACCGGATGCGCCGGCCAGCAGGAACTTGCCCCAGTCCTCCCGGGCGGGAAGGGGAATCCCCTCGCGGATCGCGACGAAGGCGAACAGCGCGGGTGCGGCCAGGCCCACCCGCGCGAACACGAACGCCAGCGGCGAGATTTCCCCGAGCGAGGTCTTGCTGAACACGTTGGAGAGTGCCCAGATCACGATGACGGTGAGCATCGCGGCGTCGGCGATGTCCAGCCCTGGTGGTTTTCGGCTCATCCGCCCCCGCCTGACCGGCCATGCCGCCCGGTCTCTCCGGCGCGCGGGCGTCAGTGTAGCAAGCGGCGGCGGGAGCTCATGCGAGCGCCGTTCCCTCGATCGCCAACAACCGCTGCTTGATGCCGAGACCTCCCGTGTAGCCCCCGATGCCGCCGCCGGTCGCGATCACCCGGTGACATGGCAGCACCACCGGCACCGGGTTGCGCCCAAGCGCGTTGCCGACCGCCCGGCTCGCGCCCGGCTTGCCGATCCGGCCCGCGATGCCGCGGTAGGTCTCGAGCCGCCCGAACGGCACCTCCGCCGTCGCCGTCAGCACGGCGCGGGTGAACGGCGTCACCCCGCGAAGATCGAGCGGCAGGTCGAACCGGGATCTGGTCCCGGCGAAGTACTCGGCCAGTTGCGTCTCCGTCACTTGCAGCGTGGCGGCGGCCGCTGGCGGCGTCTCCGGTCCGGCCTGCCGGGGAGAGAACCCGCGGTCCGTGAGCATGCGCCGGATCTCGCCCTCCCCGCGGAACCCGCCGAACGAGAGCGCGCAGAGTCCCTCGCCGCTGGCCGCGAGCACGATCGGACCGATCGGGCTTTCCACCCGCGCCTGCCACGCCGCCGGGCCCGGCCCGGGCAGGCGCACCGCCGGAACCGCGACCTCTCCCGGGTCGCATGCGGCATCCAGCGCTGCGCCGAGGCGGCGATGGGCCGCCAGTTCCTCGCCGCAGGGCCCGCACGAGGCCGCGTGGGCCGCCAGCCGGGCGGTCTCCGCGGCATCCAGATCGCCGAGAATCGCCGCGGGCATCGCTGCCCGCGCGGCCGCGCATGCCCCGGCCGCGCCAGCTGCAGGTTCAGGCGTTCGATCGCCGCTTCCGCTCCGCATGGGTGCGCCTCCAGTCAGTCGAGCAGATCGCCAAGGCCGGCCCGCAACGAACGGACGGCCGCGTGCACGTTGGCGCGCGCGGCGGCTTCCGAGCAGCCGAGCAGCACCGCGATTTCCGGGTAGGACAGGCCGCTGCCCTTGCGAGCCACCAGCGCCATCCGCTGCTTGCGCGGGAGCCCGTCGATCAGCGGGAGCACCCGGGCCAGCGCGGCGGCCGCATCCGTCCGGGCATCCTCGTCATCGGCGGGCGCGGCGAGTGCGCCAGCCGCGGCATCCCCGAGCGGTTGCACCCGCGCGTGCTTGCGGCGGTCGCTCAAGTAGGCGTTGCCGGCGATCCGGAAAAACCAGGCCCGCTGGTTGGCGCGGGCATCCAGTCGGCCGAAGGCCCGGCAGGCTCGCAGCGCCGCCTCCTGGTAGAGATCGTCCGCATCGCTCGGGTTGCGGGTCAGCCGCAGCAGGAACCGGTAAACCTCCGGCCCATGCCGCTCCAGCAGCGCCGCGAACTCGCCGTTCCCGCCGCCATCCGCCCGTTCCGCTCCATTCGCGGCCGCTGTCGTCGAGCCGTCCATCGCCCTCGTTCCGCCGGGAGGGGCGCGCCACCCGCGCCGCCTGTCCCTCGGCCCTGTAACGCGCGACCCGCCCGCGTGTGAGATACAGGCTCGCCGCAGAGTGTACGTACATACCGGATTTCCGCTATCATTCTCGCACCCGCGCTGATGCTTTCCGGCCCCGCTGCCCGCGTGAAAGGCGCCGCAGCCATGCACGTCCGCATTTCGCGGTCCGATCCCGACGACGCCGCCCGATCCCGCTGGACCGGGCAGGTTTCCGTTGCCGGCGCCATCCCCGGCGGCCAACCGGGGCCGTCCGGTCTCCGCTGGCAGGCCGCCATCTCCGGCGACGATCTGCGCCTCTCTCCGCCCGGCGGGCCATGCCGCGTGCTGCCGCTGTCAGCGGCGCGCGCGGCCCCCCCCGGCCGGCGGCCCAACCGCGCGAACGCCCGCTGCCTGGGCCGCGCCCGCCCCGCCAGCGGCGACCACGATGCCGGCGGCAATCCCGGGGAAAGCAGCCTGCTGCTGCAACCGGTGATATCGCTCCTGGCCCGCGGGGGCGGCCGCGCCGCCGCCCTGCTCGACGCCCTCGCGGTCTCCGGCGTGGCCATCACCGACCTTGCCGGCCCGCCGATGCTGGCAGAACCCGCCGGGTCGGCCTGGAAACCGATCGAGGACACCATCGTCTGGGCCGGGCGGGCCAGCATCCCGGGTCATCCCTGGCTGCCGCCGCAGCCCGCCCATGTCTGGGTGACGACCCGCGCCTTGCGCTGGTCGATCGATGGCGTCGGCGCCTGCCGCCTTCCGGTCGAGAGCATCCTCTCCGCGGCCCCGGTGCGGCCGGATGGCCAGCCCGCCGAGGCTGCCGTCTGCTACGACCACGGCGGCGTCCGCTACACGCTCCCGGTGCGGTTCGACGAGTACGGCAGCGACCGCGCCCACCGCGAACGGGGCGCTTTCCTCGTTGCCCTGAAATCCCGCGGCATCCGGACCCAGACCGCGGCTCCCGGTCCCGAGACGCTGGTCCGCCATCCCGCCGCCCCCGTCAACCCGTTCCGCTCGGCGCAGGGCGCCGCGGGCGCGGCTCCCCGGGTGCGCCCGGTCCGGCCCGTTCAGGCGTCGGGCGATCTCGCCACCGCCCGGGAGGTCGAGGCCGAATTGCTGGAGGACCTGCACCGCCTCAACCGGGCCCTCGCCGCCGGATACGGCCTCCGCGAGGAGGACCGCCTCGGCCCCCGGCTCGGCTCCGGGCTTGCCGATCTGGACGCCGCCGGGCAGCAACCCGATGCCTGCGCCAGCGAGATCGCCGGCCGTCGCGCCCGCATGCTCGCGCTGGCCGAGGCCACCACCCGGCTCCGCGCCCTGCTCGACCAGCGCGAGCGCGGTCTGATCGACCGGACCGGCGTCGAAACCCGCCGCCAGGCCATCATCGCCCCGCTCGGCGACGTCATCCTGGGCTGACCCCGCCTCAGGCGATGCCCGCCTCGGCCACGATCTCCGCCGCGATCCGCCCGATCACCTCGTCCACCTCGTGCCGGTCGCCGAACCCGGAGGTCGTCACCGCCGCGGCCACCGTTCCGCCGGGGCCGGTCAGCAGCCCGGAGTCGTGCCGGATCAGGTCCATCCAGCCAGACTTCCCGGCGAAGGCCACACGTTCGGGCAGGCGCCTGCCCAGGGCATCGGTGTCCTGCTGCAGGGCCAGCAGGTCGCGCATGGCCGCGCAGGCCGATGGCGACGCCGCCCGGTCCTCCGCGATCGCCGCCATAAGCCGCATCAGGTCCCCGGCGGTCGTGAAGTTGTCACCCTCCTCCGGGAGCGGCGTCCGGCCGAGGAAGCGTCGCCCCAATCGCGTCCCGGCCATGCCGAGATCGCCGAACACCGTCCGCACCGCCTCATCGCCCGCCGCCGCGAGCATCACGTTGGAGGCGGTGTTGTCGCTGATCGCCATCATCAGGTAGGCATGGTCCCGCAGCGGCAGGCGCGCCCCGGGGGTCATCCAGGCGAGCACCCCGCTGCCGGCCACCCGGTGCTGCGGCCCGGCATCCGCCGGGTCGTCGAGCGAGAGCAGGCCCGCCTCGGCCGCCCGGTGCACCGCGACCAGGATGGGGGTCTTGATGGTGCTGGCCGCCGGGAACTCGCGATCAGGTTCGCGCAGCCATTCGCGCCCGTCGGCGAGCCTGCGCGCCGCCACGGAGACCCGCCTGCCGTCGCCCCGCCACTCCGCCTCCCCGGCGATCTCCTCCCAGCCCGCAGCCATCGCCACCTCCCGCATCCGCGCCGGATGTAACCCCGGTTTTGCCGGTTCCCGGCGGTCTCGCGTGGTAGTATCGGGGCATGGCCGCCCGGCGCGGGTTCGCTCCGCGCCGCGCCGCGCGAAGGACCGGTGCAGACCATGAACGAGCGAACCTCCCGCGCCCGAGCGCGCGCCCGCGGCCTCGCGGCGCTCCGCGCGCAGGGCGCCCGCGAATCAGCGGGACTGCCCCCCCAGATGCTGAAGGGCCTGCAGGCCCGCAAGGATCACCGCGGCCCGATCCTCGCCACCGTGCTGGTCGCGGTGCTGGCCATCGTCACGCTCGCCGCCTTCGCCTTCGTCGCGGCAGGCGCGGCATCCACCGCCGCCGCCGTCTCCTACACCATCGACGAGTACCAGAACCTGAAGGCCACCCTGCCCGACGCCTCCCGGATTTCCGCCGACACCTTCCAGACCACCCGCATCTTCGACCGCGACGGAAACCTGCTGCAGGAGGTCCCCGACTACGACTACGGCTGGCGCACCTTCGTGCCCATCGAGAAGATCTCCCCGCTCCTGATCAACGCCACCATCGCCGCCGAGGTTGATCGAAATGATGCGAAGGAACGCGACCGGTTCGAAGCCCTCGTGGGTCCAGTAGGTCGCGTCCTCGGCGGCTCCGGCCAGTCGGGCGGGTCCACCATCACCCAGCAACTCGTGCGCGCCCTGCACCCCGAGGACATCGGCAACGCCCCCACGGTCAGCCGCAAGTTCCGCGAGATCCTCGCCGCGGTCGCCCTCGAGCAGCAGTTCTCCAAGCACGACATTCTCTCGATGTACCTGAACCAGATTTTCTACGGCAACCGCTCCTACGGCATCGAGGCCGCCGCCGAAACCTACTTCCACAAGCGCGCGAACGAACTCACTCTCGGCGAGGCCACGTTGCTCGCGGGCATCCCCCAGCGACCCACCGACTACAACCCCTCGCTCAACCCCGAACTCGCCAAGCGCCGCCAGACCTACGTGCTCGACCAGATGGTCAAACTCGGGTACGTCTCCCGCGCCGAGGCCGACGCCGCCTATCTCGAAATGCCGCAGATCTTCCCGATGCGCGACGGCAACGGCGCCGTCCTCGATCATCCGCACTTCGTCCAGTACGTCTACGAATACCTCGCCGAGACCTACCCGAACGAGGATTTCTCCAAGGGCGGACTGAACATCTACACCACCATCGACACCGACCTCCAGAACCGGGCCGAGGAGATCGTCGCCGCCAACATGGAGGTGCTCCAGCAGTACAACGCCTTCAACGCCGCGATGACCGTCATCTTCCCGCCGACCGGCGAAGTCCTCGCGATGGTCGGCTCGGCCGACTTCGACAACCTCTCGATCGAGGGCAAGGTCAACATCGCCACCTCGCCCCAGCAGCCCGGTTCCGCCATCAAGCCCATCATCTACGCCGCCGCCTTCGAGCAGGGCTGGACCCCGGGCACCGTCGTGCTCGACGCCCCCTTCAAGGTCGAAACCCCGAACGCCATCGATCCCATCACCCAGTTGCCGATGCCCTTCTACGAACCGCAGAACTACAACCGCACCTTCAATGGCGCCGTCACCGTGCGGGCCTCGCTCGCCAACTCGCTCAACATCCCCGCCGTCAAGGCCGCCTCCTACATCGGCGGCGCGGTGCCAGCCGTGGAGATCGCCCGCCGCCTCGGCATGAAGCACGCCCTCGACCAGAACCCCGACGACTACGGCCTGTCGATCGCCCTCGGCTCCGGCGACATCTGGCCGCTCGAACTCAATAACGCCTACGCCACCTTCTCCAACATGGGCAAGTACGTTCCTGCCACCCCGATCCTGCGGATCACCGACACCGAAGGCCGGATCATGTACGAACTCGACCGCGCCCACGCCCTGCTCGACGCCGAGCAGGTGCTCCGCCCCGAAATCGCCTACCAGATCATCTCCATCCTCACCGACAACAACGCCCGCGGCATGATCTTCGGCCTCAACAACACCTTCGGCAACACGCAGGCCGAACTGGGACGTCCCACCGCCGCCAAGTCCGGCACCACCAACGATTTCCGCGACATCTGGACGATGGGCTTCACCAGTGCGGTCTCGGTCGGGGTCTGGGTGGGCAACACCCGCAATGCCCCGCTCGCCGAGATCGACGGCATCCAGGGCGCCGGTCCGATCTGGTCCCAGATGATCAGGGAGATCAGCACCGACCCCCGCTTCGCCGACCTCATCGCCGACCCCGCCACCGGCCGGCCCATCCCCGGCGAGTTCCCGCGCCCACCCGGCATCGTCGAGGGCGTCGTCTGCATGGCGACCGGCGGCAAGCCCATCGACAAGTGGAACGGCAACCGGCGCGAACTGCTCATCGCGGACGGCGCGCCCGCCAACCGCTGCGATCAACTCTCGCCGTGGCAGCAGGCCGACCTCGCCAAGGTCATGAAGAACATGCCCAAGGGAGGCGCGTTCGTCGGCGGGGCGGTGGACTCCATTTACAACTTCGCCCGCGCCGTGCGCTTCCAGGAGAGTTCCCAGACGCCGGTCTTCCCGGCGCCCGATCCGCCGGAGATCTTCGGCCCCAACTGACCGGGCCGCCGCCCGCACGATGAAAACAAACCGGCCCCGGCGACGCATCGCCGGGGCCGTTCCAGTGCAAGGGTCCGGTTCAGCGGCGCGTGCCGCGCCCGTTCTTCCGCTTCCGGCCCTTGCGGCGGCGCTTGCCCTTGCCTCGCTCGTCGCCGAAGTCGGGACGGGGCGCGGAAATGGGCATCGTCTCGCCGTCGCCGCACTCGTCGCCGTAGGTGTCGCCGCCATCGGGGACGTCGCCGTCCTCGCCGCTGGCGTCGTAGCTGTCACCGCCGTAGGAATCCAATGAGGCCGGGTCTGCCGGGGCGGGGTCAGCGCCCGGCTCCCCCGGTCCGGTCACGTCGTCGCATCCGTCCGCGGGCAGGGACCCGTCGATCCCGCCGGCCGCCGAGGCAGGCACGCCGCCGATCCGGGCGCCCAGGCCCAGCGCCACCGCGGAGATCAGGCGGACCGCGCCACGCCTGTCCAACGCCACGGAACGCAACCCGAACTCCTGATCGCGCGACATGAACTCGCCTCCCGCCGGACCCCATCTCCCACGGCGAGGGTGACCGTACACTCTCGCCGTGCGCAGTATACGGGTTGCGGGCCGCAATGTACATACACCCTTGAGGCCCAGGAGTCCTGATTTTTGCGGCTGCTTCAGCGGCGAGAATCAGGCCCACAGGTCACAACACCAAGAAATGTGTGACACCGGTGGCACAGCCGCCTGCCGCTCATTCGACTCGGTCCCGGCAACCGGTGGGGTTCGGGTTCCCGGGTCGGGCCGGTCTCCAGGGCCGCGCACGCCCTCACGCGAGAGCCGCGTTTCCTTGTGTGGGTGACGTGCCCTGCCGCGCCCGGCATCCCGCCCGCGACGGCCGGCAACGCCGAGCCCTTCACTCCGCCAGCGGTGGCTGACGGAGGCCACGTCCGGCGCTCCGGGCCCGGTGCGCTCCAGCATCCCCGTGGGAGACGGCAGGGTGTGGCGCGCCCGGCCGGGGCAGCCTTCCGCGAACGACCGCGCCCCCGGACCTCGCTGTCCGGGGGCGCGGCGGTGAATCAGCGATCGAGCACCGGGTTCCGCTTCCGGTTGCGGCCACCGTTTCGCCCATTCTTGCCGTTCTTCCGGTTTTTTCCGTTCCGCCGCCGCCTGCGCTGGTTGCGCCGGTTGCTGCCGCCGGCACGGCCCTTTTCCTGGGCATTGCCGCGCGCGTTGTCGGGGATGCCGTCCATGATGGACTCGCAGGGAAGCGGTGGTTCCCCTCCGTAGCTGTCGCCGCCCCCGTAGCTGTCGCCATCGCCGCCGTCGCCGCCACCGTCGCCGCCGTCCGAATCGGGCTCATCGGACGATCGCGCGGGCGGTTCTCCCGGAGCGGGCTCCGGTTCGACGACGTCGCCCGGGTCGCCCGGTTCCGTTGCCCCGCCGTCACTGCCGTCACTGCCGTCACCGCCGTCACCGCCGTCGCCAGCATCGCCGCAGTCCGGGCGGGTGACGTAGCTGTCGCCGTAGGTGTCGCCGCCGTAGGTATCCCCGTCGTAGCTGTCGCCGGCATCGCCGTCGCCGTCGCCGCTGCTGTAGGAGTCGGCGGAGTCGCCCTGGGCGGGCTTCTGGGCTCGCACGCCCGATCCCGCCACGCTCGCGAACGCCGCCGCGGCAGCCAGCAACGCCGCCCGCGTCACCGCCCGCCGCGAAAGGCCGGCCGGGAGGTCCGGGTCGATCGTCCGCTCGAGTTCAGCCATGGCAAGACCCCTTTCATCCGCGGATTGAGCCGGGCGGTCCCGGCGCGAGTCCCGCCGCGTTGGCGGCACTATGGCACGGAGGGTACGCCGCTGCCAGCCGCGGCGTTCCCCGCTCGCCCCGCCCGGCGCGGAAAGCCCCGCCGTCTGACGACGGCAGGGCTCCGAGGGATGACCCAACGCTTCGGGGGCGGACCGGCTACGGCTCGGCCTCGATCCGGGTGCGCGGCCTGCCGCGCGGGCGCCCCGGCTTGCGCGGCAGACCCGGCTCGTCGTCGCCGCCCTCGTCGCCGCCCTCGTCGCCGGCGATGGCGGCCCGGCGGCGGCGGCGGGTGAGCCGCGTGCGCGGGGCCGCTCCGCCGTCCGGCGGCGTGATCGGGCGGTAGAGGATGGGCGAGGAGAGCACCAGCGAGGTGGTGCACTGGGCCCCGGTGGCGGTCAGGCCGTCGATGAGCGATTCGAGCGCGGCCATGTCGGAGACGTGCACCTTGAGCAGGTAGCTGGAATCGCCGGTGATCCGGTGGCACTCGGTGATCGCCGACTCCTCGGCCATCCGGGCGAGGAAATCGTCGGCGCTGCGCCGGTCAACCTTGACGAGGATCATGGCGGTCACCGGGCGCCCGAGCGCGGCAGGCTGGATGACCGCCCGGTATCCGGCGATCACTCCCCGTTCCTCGAGCCTGCGCACGCGCTCGATCATCGCCGGGCTGGAAAGCCCGACCTGCTCGGCGAGCGCCTTCATGGTCAGCCTGCCCTGCGCCTGCAGCGCGGCCAGTATCTGTTCATCGAGTTGATCGACTCCGTTCATGAGTCGCCCCTTCCCCGGGAGGCCCGCCACCTTCGGCGTCCGGCCCCGGACCATGCCGCCCGCGCCGCGCGAGCGAGTCGTGGTTTGCACCCGCGGCAGTCTAGCGGGGCGCCCGGAAGCGCGCAAGCTCATTCCGCACTTATGCAAGCCGGATTGCCTTCTCGGTGCGCGAACCAAAGGCGAATCGGCCCTTTCGGGCGTGTCCCGGTGCCGACTCGGGGGGATGAACGTACATCTTGTTAACGCCAACCGGCGCGTCCGCTGGCGGCGAAAACGAGCGGCGGGCGCGCCGGTCTCCCGGCCGCCCGCCCCGTTTCCGGTTCCCGATGCCCGGCAGGTTTACGCCTTGGGCTGCCCGTAGTTCGCCCGGAAATGGGCGAGCATCTCCGAGATCAGGTCGTCCGGCACGAGGTCCGGTTCCCGGCCGCCGTTCGCCGACAGGGCATGCACGTAGACCTTCGCCGCCTCCTCGGTGATCTCCGCCCACAGCAACGCCTCGTCGAAGCTGTTGCCGAAGCAGATCAGACCGTGGTTCTTGATGATCACCGCCTTCGTCTCCGGCCCGGTCACTTCCACCACGCTCTCGGCGAAATCATCCGTGCCGGTCAGCCCGTAGCGCGTCACCGGCACGTGGCCGACCGCGAGGCAGACCTCGGTCAGGATGTTCGGCAGAGACGGGCGGATGCAACTCACCACGGTTGAATAGTGGGAGTGGGTGTGAACGATGGCCGAGACGTCCGGCCGGTGGCGCATCACCATCGTGTGCAGCGGCGTCTCGCTGCTCGGCTTCCGCTTGCCGTCGACAACCTTCCCCCACTCGTCGACGATCACCACGTCCTCCGGGCGGACTGACGGGTAGGGCATTCCGCTCGGCGAAATGGCGATCATCCCGCTCGCCGCGTCCCGGATCGACATGTTGCCCGCCGTGCCGTGCACGATGCCTCGTTCGAGCGCCTCGAGGCCGACTTCCACCACCTGCCTGCGCAATCCTTCGAGCAGCATTCCCGTTCCTCGCTCCCGGTTCGGCCCGGCCCCGCCGGCCGGGCCCTCGTTGGTTCGCCTGTCGTCACGGTCCCCCGAACTCGCTGGCCCGGACCCGCTCCGGGTCGATCTCCCGCAGCATGGCCAGTTCCTCCGCGGTCGGCGGCGCGGTCACCGGGGTCTCTTCCCCGGCCGCGACCGGGAAGCCGGTCGCCTCCCGCACCTGCTCCGGGGTCACCCCGGGGTGGATCGACTCCACCTCCATCCCGCGCTCGCCGCGCCGGAAGATGCAGAGCGGCGTCACCACCCGCTCCACGTTCCCCGCCGCCGTCACGAAGTCGAGCCGGTCCACGAAAATGCGGGGGTCGTGCTTCGCCCGCCAGAGGATCACCCGTTTCGCCGTCGGCATCAAGAGCGCACTCCCGGCGCCCCCCGGCAACCGCACCTTTGGCCGCGCGAACGGCCCGATGGCGCTCATGTTCACCCGCCCCTGCCCGTCGATCTGGACGCCGCTCAGGAACGCGACGTCCAGTCGCCCGCGCGCGGAGAGGTCGAAGATCTCGGCCAGCGTCACCCGCGCCCGCGCCCCGGCCAGCAGCGACGGGTCGGTCGTCGTTTCCGGCGGCGCGGGCGGCGTGGCGTCCCCCCCGCCCGCGATGCTCAGGTAGACGAGACCCGGCGCGTGGAGCCGTTTCGCCAGCAGGGTGGCCACCATCGGCAGCGGCGAGGCGACGCCGTGGAACACAGTTTCGCCGTTCCGCAGCAACCGGGCGATGGCCACCGCCATCTGCTCGGGCGCGCCGTTCTCCCCCGCGCTCACCGCGCCGCCACCGGGGCGAACCGCTGGGCGATGAACGCCGCCGCCGCCTCGGGCGTTCGCGCCGCCGCGGTCCACGCCAGCAGCCATTCCCGGTCGTATCCGTACTCGCCCGCGCAACTGCACGGGGCCGCGCCGCCGGGCGCTTCGGCCACCGCCGCCACCAGGAACCCCGGGATCGTCACCCGCTCCGCGGGAACCCGGTCCACCACCCGCTCGGCCGTCACGATCACCTGCCGGGCGGCCTGCGCCATCAGCACGTCCTCGAACAGGGTTCCGGCGATGGCGGCGTTGCCCTCCGCATCGGCTTCCTGGACGTGCACGATGGCCACATCCGGGGCCAGCGCGGCGATCGCGCCGACCTCCCGCCCGGTGTAGGGATCGGCGACCCGCCGGAAGCCGCGCGCCTGCGGCAGGTCCGAGCCGTCCATCCCCGCCAGCGGCATGAACGGAACGCCCTGCGCCGCCGCCCGCATTCCGGCGATGACCGAGGCGCAGACGTGCTCGCGAGCCTCGACCTCGCCCCGCTCGACCGACCGCCGGTAGGCCTGGGCCATCCCGAATGGCGTTTCAAACCCGACAAATCCCGCCGACACCGCCGACGCGCACCCCGCCGCGCAGAGCAGGTCGACGTCGTAGGCCCCTGCGGTCTTGACGATCTCCAGGCCGCGCCG
>JBJTKE010000596.1:0-2100 GCA_046096285.1 Chloroflexota bacterium | reverse complement strand
GTAGACGCCCGGTCCTGTCACCTGCACGCTGCCCTTCAGGCCCTTGCCGCCCCTCGCGCAGCGCTTGCCGAGCTTGTCGGTCCACTTGCCGCCCAGCACGTTCACCGAGACGCCGCCGACGCCGCTCACGCCACCGGCGGGAACGTAGAGAAGGATCGCCTGATCGAAACTGCTGGCGGCCGCGGTGTAGGCGCTCGTCCCGAAGTTCAGACCCGTCAACGTGCTGGAGAAGACGCCCCCCGCGCCCGCCGCCACCGAAGCCCCATTCACGTTGCTCAGCACGCTGGAGCACTGGTTGGCGGCCGCGATGGGGCAGGACCAGATCACACCTGTGCCGCCGTAGTTGTGCTTGCCCTGGATCGCCGCATACAGCGTCCCCTCGCCGTCGTAGGAGATGGACTTGACCGGGTACCCGGCGCTCTCCCAGTTGGCGCAGGCGTTGACCGCGTTGAGGTCGCAGCGCCAGATGATCCCGTTGTCGAGCCCGGCCCACAGGTAGCCGCCGCCCGCGGCCAGCGAGTTCGCCGTCGTATCCCCGTAGAGATCGAGGTTTTCGCAGGAGTTCACGGCCTGCGGATCGCAGCTCCACAGGATGCCATTCTTCTGCTGGTTCCGCTCAGCCCACCCAAGCCCGGCGTACAGCCTGCCGTTCGCCAGCAACAGCGACCAGACGCCCCGATCCCCGGCGTCATCCAGTTGCGTGCAGCCGCTGGGAAGTTGCGACGGGTTTTGCACAAAGGGGATGGTTGCCGAGCAGCGGAAGATCTGCCCGTCGGACTGCCCGATCCAGACCTGGCCATCGGCCGCCGCGATGGCGGTCACAGCGACCGAGCCGCCACCCGGGAACGGTCCGATAAAGGTCCTCGAGCAATTCGCTCCCAGGTCCGCGATCGGGCAGCTGTACCCGCCGGTATCCTCCGTCGCGAAGTAGACGTTCACGCCGTCGGTCGCCACCGTAGGAAAGGACCCGTTGGAAACGAATGGGAGATAGCTGCTGAAGCACCCCGCCAGTGACGACGGCGACGACGGATTCGCGCACGCCACATAGCCAGCTATGCTTCCTGCCCACAGGGAATCCTGCGCGGCCGCCTGCGCCTCCGCCCGCCGCGGCCCCTGCCCCGGCAGCAGCCCCGCCAGCGGCAGCAGCGCCAGCGCCGCCACCACCAAGAGCCCCCGCATGATCGTGCCCATTCGTCGATTGCCCATCGTCATGCCGCTCCTCATGTCCCGGCCCTCGCGCGATGCCGCCGGTCGCTTACCGGTGCAGCCCCTTGAGCCGCACCTCCACCGCGGGGGTCTGGTCCGGCTGGACCGTGACCGAGACGCTCCCGCCGAACTGCTTCTTCGCGTTCGTCGTCTCCACCTGCACCGTGTAGGTCCCCGGGTCCAGCAGGGCGAACGTTTCCTTCACGCTGCCGCCCGTCGCCAGCGCGCACAGGTTCACCGCCACCGTCTTGTCGTGGCCGTTTGGCCCGGTCACCTTCACGATGCCCTTCAGGCCCTTGCCGCCCGCCGCGCAGCGCTTGCCGAGTTTGTCGGTCCACTTGCGGCCGTGCACCTTCACCGACACGGCGCCGACGCCGGTCACGCCCCCGGCCGGGATGTAGACCAGGTCCGCCCCTGTGAGCTTGCTGGAGGCCGCCGTGAAGGCGCTCGTCCCGAAGTTCAAACCCGCCTCCGTGCTGGAAAAGACGCTCCCGGCGCCCGCGGCAACCCTCAACCCATTGACGCCGGAGATCAGGTTGGAGCACCGGTTCGCGGCCGCAGTCGGGCAGGACCAGATCCTGCCGTTGTCTTCGCTCCAGCTCTCCTTATCATCGACCGCCGCATACAGCGTGCCCTGCCCGTCGTAGGAGATGGACTGGATGTGGTACTTGGTGGTGTCCCAGGTGGCGCAGGCGTTGGCCGCGTTGAGGTCGCAGCGCCAGATGATCCCGCTCTGGTAGAGCCCGGCCCACAGGTAGCCGCCGCCTGCGGCAAGCGCCATCGCCTGGTCGTCCCCGTACTCATCGAGGTTCCTGCACGCGTTCACGGTCTGCGGGTCGCAACTCCAGAGGATGCCCTGGGACTTCTTTGTTCCCGCGAGCCCCGCGTACAGCG
>JBJTKE010000595.1:0-4147 GCA_046096285.1 Chloroflexota bacterium | reverse complement strand
GCCGGCGCGCCGCTCACGCCGCATCCGGGTGGGGGATCGACCGGAGGCAGCGGGAGCGGAGCGCCGGCCACCCGGCAGGGCCAGCCAGCCAACGCCCGATGTCGGTACGCGCCGGGGGGAGGGTCCCCCCGGCGCGCCATGAGCTAGGCCCAGGTGCCGCAGTCCACGACGCCCACCCCATTCAGGTAGCAGTTGTTGGGGAGGTTGCTGGTGACGTTGGCGGTGGTGGTTCCGGTGATGGTGATGGTCTTGCCGTTGTAGGGGTAGGAGTAGATGCCTCCACCGTTCTTTCCGGTCGCCGCGTTGCCGGTGATCGAGGTAGTCCCGGCAATCTCAAGTGTGCTGTTGCGGTCGCTGACGTCGATGAAGATGCCGCCGCCGTCGACGCCGCTCTCCGCCGTGTTGTCCTTGATGAGGGTGTCGGTGATCACGGCGTCGGAGTCGTTCATCTGAATCGCGGTGTCCACGCCATCGGTGAACGTGCAGCCGGTGATCTCCGCGGAGGCCCCGATCAGGCGAAGGTAGTTGTACGCCGACGTGCCGGACAGCTTGCCTGCGGTGAAGGTGGTGTTGGTCAGGACCAGCTTGCGGCCGGGGACGACCGAAGACGTTGCGCCCTCCACCCGGATGCTGTAGCCGCCGTTGCCGGGGAAGGAGCAGTCCGTGACGGTGGTGGTCGAGTCGTAGGTGTCCATGTAGATGTAAATGCCGTAGCTGTCCTGGTTGGTGAACTGGCAACCGGTGAAATCCGCGGTCGAGGTCCGGACTGCCGCCGGGTAGCCCTGGTAGAACCCGGCGTTGGTCATGCCGTCGAAGACGCTGTCCGTCACCGTGTGCTGGTTCGAGATGGTCCGGATGCCATAGTTGGCGTTCGTAAGGGTGCACTTCTCGACCGTGTAGGCGACCAGCCCGATTGGCGTCGACGACAGGAAGGTTTCGTCGTCGTTGGTGATCCCGTCCGCGGTGCCCTCGAGCGCGAGGTTCCGCAGGGTGACCGACCGAGGCGTGGTGGTGTCGACGGTGTCCTCGGCGATGATGGCGAAGTCGGGACCGTAGGTGTCCTGGACGGTCGCGTCGCGCGCGGACTGGAGGATGACGCCGGTGACGCCGGGGCAGGCCGCCAGCGTGATGTCCTTGGTGGCCATGAACGCGGTGGGGTAGGTGCCCGGGCCGATGTAGATGGTGGCGCCGGACGTTGCCGCCGCGTAGGCCAGATTGACATCGGTGAAGGCGCACCCGCTGGCGCAGACGGTCTCCACGCAGGGGGCGCAGGGGCCCTGCTCGCAGATCAGCCCGGTGCAGCAGTTGGCGTCCTCGGTGCAGGCCACGCCGGCCGCGCCGCAGGTCGGGCCCGGAGGCGGAACCGGCATCGGCGTGCACTTGCGGTTCTGGCAGGTCGCCCCGCCGCAGCACTTCTGCCCGTCCTTGCACTTCTTGCCGGCGCGGATGCAGCGGCAGCGCCCGCTCTTCTTGCCGCCCTTCTTCGACTTCTTGCAGTACTTGGTGCAGCAGTCCTTGTGCTTCCGGCAGCGGTTGTCGGAGGCCTTCGGCCCGCACGGCCGCTTCTCGTCGTCGACGTCGTGCTTTTCACCGGGGGCGTGACCCGCGGGGCCGTCGTCGCGGCGGCGCGGCCTGGCGCCGGTCTCCGGGGTGGCCGCCCCCGGCAGGCCGATCAGTCCGGCCAGTCCGGCGAGCGCGGCGCCTGCGCCGGTGCGCCGGGTCAGCCTGCCGGCGAGCAACCGGGTGAGCCGGTCGAAACTGCGTCCATCCATAGCCCGTTCCTCCCTCCCCGCGTGCGGGGACGCGCGTTGCGCCCGCGCTCTCGCGGGCGACGCTCATCCTGAGGGGTGAGGTGGGGAAGCACCATGACGTTTACGCAACTTGACCCGCAACTTTCCCCGGCAATTGGGCTGCAGGGGCGGCCGGAGGCGGTGCGGCCGGGGCGAACTGCGCCGGACCGGCGGCGTCGCCGGGTGGCGGCCAGGCGCACCACCGGGCGGGAACGCGGGCGGCCGGCGCGCCGCTCACGCCGCATCCTGCCGGGGGATACGCCGGATGCAGCGGGAGCGGGGCGCCGGCCGCGGGAGCGGCGCTGGCGCGGGGGACCGGCCCCGCCCGGGCTTCCGGGCGGGGCCTGCGCCGAACGCGATCAGGGATAGGCGCAGTTCGGGACTGCCACGTAGCCGCTGCCCGCGAGGTCCGAGCAGTCCGGGCCAACAAGATTGCCGAAGATGGTGCTGCTGCTGACCCCGATCAGGGTGAGTGTCTTGCCGGGGCGCTCGAAGGTCATGAGGCCCGCGCCCTCGTCGGCGGTGTTGCCGGTGATCACCGTTCCGGCGCCGAGCGTGAGGGAGGCGTTCGCATCATAGGCGTCGATCCTGACGCCACCACCCTGGGAAACCCCGAGGAAACTGTTGAACTCCCCCTCGTTGCCGGAGATGGTCGTGTTGTTGATGGTGAGGTTGCACTCATCGACCTCGATGGGCGTCGCCTTGTTGCCGGTAAAGGTGCAGTTGGTGATGGTGACGACGCCGCCGGTCACGTAGAGCGCCTGGGTGAGGTTGTCGGTGAAGTCGCAATCGGTGAACGTCAGGGACGTCTTCGCCCGTTCGCTGGGAACGTCGCTGACGTTGAGCGTGTCCGCATAGATGAACGTATCGTTGTTCGTGAAGGTGGTCCGCTGCACGTCGACGGTGATGTCGTAGGTGTCGCCGTAGTAGAAGTCCATCAGGTACCCGTCGTAGAAGTCCTTGAAGGTGGAATCGGTGATCGCGACGCTGAGGGCGTTGCTGAGGTAGTAGAAGCTGACGCCGGTCGAGTTGCGGACCAGGGTGGAGTCGGCAATCGTGACGTTGCCGCCCGCTGAATAGATGGCGAAGTAGGCGTTGGACAGCGTGCAGTTGATGACCGTCCAGTTGAGCTCGGCTTCGTAGCTGTTCAGCAGCACCTCGTCGGATGGGGGAACGCCATCAGCCGTTCCGGTCAGGGTCAGGTTTTTCAGCGTCACCGAGTAGACCGACGGTCCCGACTCGTATGTCATGACCACGTAGTAGGAGTCCTTGGCTTCCTGCACGAGACGGTCGGGTGTCAGGATCGCATCGGTGACGCCCGGGCAGGCGCTGAGGGTGATGTCCTTGTCGATGACGATGCCGGTCGGGTAGGTGCCTGACCCGATGTAGATGGTGTCGCCGGTGGTGGCGGCGGCATAGGCGGCGTTCACGCTGGTGAACTGGCAGCCGCTGGCGCAGACGGTTTCCACGCAGGGGGCGCAGAGGCCCTGCTCGCAGATCAGCCCGGTGCAGCAGTTGGCGTCCTCGGTGCAGGCTCCGCCGGTGGCGGCGCAGGCCGGGGGGACCGGCATCGGGGTGCAGCGCCTGTTCTGGCAGGTGGCGCCGCCGCAGCTCTTCTGCCCGTGCTTGCATTTCTTCCCGGGCTTGATGCAGCGGCAACGCCCGACCTTCGCGGTGCTGCCCTTCTTCGGCTTCCTGCAGTACCTGGTGCAGCAGTCCTTGTCCCTGCGGCAGCGGTTGTCGCGGGCCTTGGGGCCGCAGGGCTTCTTCTCGTCTTCCACCTCGTCGTCTCGGGAGGCGGCGCGGTCGCGGTCATGGGTGCGGCCCCGACCGTCGCCACGCTTCCTGGCCGCCGCCTCGACTCCGATGCCGGGGGTGGCCGCGCCGGGCAGCCCGAGCATCCCGGCCAGACCAGCCAGGCCGGCGAGCGCGGCGCCCGCGCCGGTGCGGCGGGTCAGCCTGCCGGCCAGCAGCCGGGCCATCCGGTCGAAGGTTCGGCCGTCCATTCTCGATCCTCCCTCCCCGCCCCCGGGGACGCGCAGCGTGCCCGCGCTCCAGCGGGCATGCCCCATGCTGCACGCTGGCGGAGGGAAACACCACGCAAAAGCCGCAGTTCGTTACGCCAGTTTTCCCGCCATTCCGGGAACATGAACGGAGGACCTGCGCCCGGCATGGCGTGGCGCCGGTGGGATGCTGGTTGAACCGGTGACCGCGTGTGCTTCGGCTCCGAGGGTGACCGGGGCGGGCGTGGAGGCAAGCGGAGCGGCTCCGCGGCTGGCGGCATGGCGGCATGGCGGCATGGCGGCATGCCCGGGCGGGAAGCGCGGGACGCCAGGCCCGGGGCGCGGGGTGCGGGG
>JBJTKE010000594.1:0-3065 GCA_046096285.1 Chloroflexota bacterium | reverse complement strand
TCGTCGCCATGCCCGGCGTGCCCCGGGAGATGTTCCGGATGTGGCCGGAGCAGGCGTTGCCGCGCATCGCCCCGCTCCTGCCGAACCGGGTCTACCGGTCGCTGAACCTGCGCACGCTCGGCGTCGGCGAGTCGATGATCGCCCAGCAACTCGGTTAGATCACGAAGCAGGAGAATCCCTACGTCGGCACATATGCGAAGGACGACGGCGTACATGTCGTGGTGACCGCGGCGGGCGGCAGCGAGGACGAGGCGCTCGGCCGGCTGAACGCCACCCTCCGCGAGGTGCGCGACCGGATCGGCGTCGACATCTACACCGAGGATGCCCGCTCGCTGCCCGCCGTGCTGCTGGATCACCTCCGCGCCGGCGGTTCGACGCTCGCGGTGGCGGAGTCCGGCAGCGGCGGCCGGTTCGCCAATCTCCTGCTGGGCGAACCCGACGCCGGCGACGTGCTGCTGGGGGCGCTTGCCCTCGCTCCCGGCGCGGGCACGGCGGGTGAACTCGCCGCGCTGGCGGCGGAGCGGTTCGGCGCGGACATCGGACTCGGCCTTGCCGCCGACGCCGGGCCGGCCGGCAACGGGTTGCACGAGGGTCCGGTCGTTGTCTCGCTGGCCGGCGCGCTGCGGGCAGAGGAGACCTTCCCGGTGAAGGCGGCCTATCTCGAGGTGCAGCGGCGGGCCGCCATGCACGCCGCCGACGTGCTGCGGCGGGCCCTGCTCTCGAGCGACGACCCCCGGCAGGCGGCGGGACGCGCTACGAGCGGCTGAACTCCGCGATCAGTTCCGCCTGACGCGCAATCATGGCCTCCCGGTCTCCGGCGGACGCATCGTCCCAGCCGCAGAGATGCAGCAGCCCGTGGGCGATCAGGAACATCACCTCGGCCGCGGGCGTGTTGCCGTGGGCGGGGCCCTGCTCGGCGGCGCGATCGACGGAGATGGCGATGTCGCCCCCGCCCGCTCCCGGTTCGTCCGCCGGGAAGGTCATGATGTCGGTCGGCTCGTCGATGCCCATGAATGCCCGGTGAAGCTCCCGCAGCCGGGCGTCGTCAACGAGCGCGACGGTGACGATCCATGGGCCAGCGGCGCCCTCCCGCCGCAGCGCGAACTCCGCGAACCGCGCCGCCGCCTCCGCCCGAAAGTCCGCGGGCGGGGGGGCATCCTGGACGAGTTCGAAGTCGAGGACGAGCGGCGGCCCGGGAGCGGTCACCCGGCGCTCGCGATGCGGGCCAGCGCATCCCTGGCGGCCGCGCTGATCCGGCCGCCCGCGGCGCGGCCCTCCACCTTCGCAATCAGGGCGGGCATCAGCTTGCCCATGTCCTTCGGGCCGCTCGCGCCGATGGCGGCGGCGGCCTCGTCTGCAAGGGCCGCGAGGTCCGCGTCGGACAACTCGGCAGGCAGGTAACGCTGGAGCACCAGCAGTTGCGCCTCCTCCTTCGCGGCGAGGTCGTCGCGGGCGCCGGCGCGGTAATGGTCGATCGCGTCGGACAGTTGCTTTCCGACCTTCCGCAGCGTCGCCACCGCGTCGAACGACCCGGGGTTGACGCGGGCGTCGATCTCGGCGTTCTTGACCGCGGAGAGGATGTAGCGGATGGCGTCCCGGGTCTGGGCGTCGCCTGCCCGCATGGCGTCCTTCATGTCCGATTCGAGGCGCTCGCGCACCGTTGGTTCCATGTGGGTCCGTCCTCGCTCGCCGCCCGCCCGGGCGGCCCGGTCAGGCCAGCGGCCCGGTCAGCTTGCGGCCGCCGAGCACGTGAAAATGGAGGTGAAACACGGTCTGCCCGGCGTCCGCTCCATCATTGGTGACGACGCGGTAGCCGCCCTCGAGCAGGCCCTCGCTCCGGGCCACCTCCCGCGCCATGTGGAGCAGCGCCACGGCCACCTCTCCATCCTCCGGCTGCAGGTCCCGGAGTCCCGGGATGTGCCGCCGGGGGACCACCAGCAGGTGCGCCGGCGCCTGCGGCTGGATGTCGCGGAAGGCCACGGCATGCTCGTTCTGGGCCACGAACTCGGTCCCGAACGCCCCATCGGCGATCCGGCAGAAGATGCAGTCGTTCCGCTCGCTCATGTCCGGCTCCCGATCGCGCGCCGCCGTGCTACCCTCGCCGGGCTCGATCCGCTCGCCCGCGCCCCAGAAGTATGCCCGATGCCGGAACTGCCCGAGGTCGAAACCGTCCGCCGCTCGCTGGTGGGGCCGCTCTCCGGCCGCCGCATTCTCGCCCTGCGGGTGACCGACTTTCCCGGCGTGATCGGGGACGAACCGGTGCTCCAGGTTGCGGCCCGGCTGGCTGGCCGGGTCTTCACCCGGGCGCGGCGCCGGGCGAAGTACCTGCTGCTCGACCTCGACGACGGGTCGGCCCTGATGGTCCATCTCCGGATGACCGGGCATCTCGAAGTGGTGCCCTCCGGCGCCCCGGCCCTGCGGTTCGAGCGCCTCGCCATCGTCCTCGACGACGGCCACGACCTGCGCTTCGCCGACCAGCGCAAGTTCGGCCGGGTCCTTGCGCTCACCGCCGCCGAGGTGCGCCGCCTCGAGCGCCGCTTCGGCCCCGAGCCGCTGGGCCCCCGCTTCACCGCCGGCTGGCTGGAAACCGCGCTGGCGCGCCGCCCGGGCAAGCTCAAGAGCGTCCTTCTCGACCAGGAGGTGGTGGCTGGCCTCGGCAACATCTATGCCGACGAGGCGCTGTTTCGCTCCCGCCTCCACCCGGAACGGCCGGCCAGCGGGCTCTCCCGCAAGGAGATCGCGTCGCTGCACCGGGCCATCCGCGCCGTGCTCCGGGAGGGCGTGGATCGCCGTGGCACGACCTTCTCCAGCTACCGCGACGCGGCGGGCGCGGAAGGCGAGAACCAGTTCAACCTGCGCGTCTACGGGCGGGGCGGCAGGGAATCCTGCCCCCGCTGCGGCTGGCCCTTGCAGCGGTCGGTGGTTGGCGGCCGGGGCCCCTCGCCCGGCCCCCGCTGCCCGCGGAGGCCGGGCGACCGCCGCCGCAACCGCCTCCCCACCGCGCCGCGCCCCGCGTCCGTGCCGGACCGGGGGCGCGCGGAGCGTCGGAAACCGTGATCTAGGCC
>JBJTKE010000593.1:0-6110 GCA_046096285.1 Chloroflexota bacterium | reverse complement strand
GGGCTCGCGGGCGGGGCGCCCCCGCGGGGGCGCCCCCCCGCTCGCGTCCGGCGTCAGCCCGCGAGGTAGTCGAGCACGATCCGGTTGAACTCCTCGGGCTGCTCGAACATGGCGAAGTGCCCGGTGTCGGGCATGAGGAGCAGGGTGGCGTTGGGCATCAACTCGGCCATCAACTTGGTCTGGTTGAGGTCGATGGCCTCCTCGTTCACGCCGTCGAGGATGAGGAATGGCGTCTGGATGGTGCGGAGTTGGTCGTCCGTGTAGTTCGGCTCGGTGGCCCACATGTTGCCGATGTTGCCGAGGAACTCGTCCCAGCGGGTGGGGTCGGGCGAGATGGTCTGGTAATCGGCGGCGGCCGCCTCGATGTAGGCGTTGAAGTAGTCGTCTGTGCCGATGTCGAGCCGCACGCCGGTGGGGTCGTAGTTTGCTCCGTAGGCGACGACCTTGTTGAGCCGCTCGGGCTGGGTGAGGGCGATCTCGAGGCCGATGATGCCGCCGTCCGACCAACCCACGATGTCGGCCTGGTCGATCGCCAGGTGATCCATCAGGACGAGCACGTCTTTCGCCATCAGGGCGTAACCGAGGGGCTGCTCGTCGAAGGAGGAGCGGCCGTGGCCGCGGCTGTCCATGACGACCACGCGGTAGGCGTCAGTCAGGGCGGGAATCTGGTTCACGAAGTAGTCGCCGTTGCCGAGGCCGCCGTGCAGCAGCAGCACGGCCGGGCCGTCCGCCTTGCCGTACTCCTCGTAGTAGATGTCCGCGCCGTTGATGGTCACGGTCTGTCCGGCCTGGCCCTCGGGTTGGGCGGGGAGCATGGTCTGCGGGGGCGCCACCGGTTCCGGGGTGGCGTCCTGGGCGCGAACGGCGGCGGGCACGACGGATGCGGCCGCGAGCGCCGCGAGCGTGCCGAGCGCGGCCCGGCGGGAGATGACAGTCATGACAGATTCCCTCCTTGCGCAAGGCCGGCCCGCAGGTGGCCGGCGAGGCGGCAGCATGGGGCCGGCGCTGCCGGCAGTCAAGGGCCATGACGCAAGGAGCTGGCGGCGCGGCCGCCGGCTCCCCGTGCCATGTCGTGCGGGCGAGGGCCGCCGGTCAGCCTCCGTCGCTGGAGGACCCGGACCCGGCGGGCCCAATCCGCGGGAAGGGCGAGATGCCGGCGTCGCTGGCCGCGTTGAGCCCGTGGGGCATGCAGCCCTGGTTGGTGCAGCGCATCTGGTCGGGGCAGCACTGGCCGTTGCTGCAGCAGGACATGCCGGACGGGCAGCACCCGCCGCCGTAGCGGCCGCTGCAGCAACGGAACCCGGAAGGACAGGTGCCCTGGTAGCCCCAGTCGCCGTTGCCGTCGCCGTGGCAATTGCGCCAGCCGTCGTTGCCGCCGTCATCGACGCAGCAGACGCGGTAGCCGTTGATGGAGCAGCAGGAGGTACCCGCCGGGCAGTCGTAGCCGCTCGGGCCGCACCCGTTGCCGTCCCAGTCGCCGTTCACGCACACGTTGTAGCGGCAGCGTCCGTTGCAGCACTGGCCGTTGCTGGAGCAATAGGAGCCGTAGGGCCGGCAATTCCAGCCGTCGCCGCCGCCGTTGCCGCCGCCGGGGTAGCAGCGGCCGTAGCGGCACCGGCCCTGGCAGCAGCGGGGGTGGGTGTCGCAGTACTGGCCGTACCCGCGGCAGTTGCCCTTCTTCCGGTTCCCGTTGTGGTTGTTGCCGTTCCCGGCGTCGGCCCCGGCGCCCGCGGAGGCCACCCCGGCGATCGCGCCCAGCAGCAGGGCGAGCGCCCGCCTGCGGGTGCCTGCCGTTCCATGCCGCGCGGCCAGCACCGCGAGCCGATCGAACCGTCCGTCTTCCATGCTTTGCTCCCTCCCCGGTCGGGCGCCTGACGGCCGGCTGCGGGGCCGGCGGGCAGGCGGGGTTCTGGGCCGACGGCCTCGCCGTCCCGTCATCCACGTCAACGCACGAAGCGCAACCGGCGTTCCGCGGCGTCAGGCGAAGGCGGGTTGGACCGCCTCGGCGAGGAGTTCGACCGTCTCCTCGTCGCCTGCGAGGATGTTGGCGATGAAGTACTGGAACCCCTTGGCGGCGAGGTCGCGATAGAAGGCGATCGTCTCCTCCGGCGTTCCGGCGAAGAGCGCGGCGCCGCACCAGGCGAGGACGTCCTGGGGCATGGCGGCCATCTTCCGATCGAGGGCCTGCTTCGTCTCGGCGACGATCAGGGGCATGGTGAACTGGGTGCGGAGCACGCTCTCCGGTCCGCGGCCGTGCTCGGCGAGGTAACCGCGCAACACGCCGAACTTTCGCGCCAGATCCTCGGCGGAGTAAGCGCCGCCGATGCTCTCGTGGGCGCCCATGTTGGAGGCATCGGCGAAGCGCGCGACCTGGCGCAAGGTCACCTTCTCGCCGCCGCCCGCGATGATGATCGGCACGTGCGGCTGCTGGACCGGCGGCAGAAACCCGCCCGGGGTGCTGGCGGTGAAGCTCTCGCCAGCGTAGGAGAACGGGCCGCCGGACCACAGCCCGCGGAGGATGGTGATGGCCTCGTCGAGGGCGCGCTGGCGCTCGCGGGCGGCCGGGTAGGGAAGACCCATCATCTCGAACTCGTCGGGGCGGTCGCCGATGCCGATGCCGAGCACCAGCCTGCCGCCGCTGATGCGGTCGATGTCGGCGGCCTGCCGGGCCAGCAGGTACGGCGACCGGTAGTAGATGCAGTCGATGGCGGTGCCGAGCCGGATGGTCGAGGTCGAGGCCGCCAGGGCCGCCAGGGCCGTCCAGCAATCGGCGTTCGCGGACGGATGATCGTACGAGAAGTAGGCGTCGATGCCGTGATCCTCCATCCAGCGCACGTGGCGGATGAAACCGGGCCAGTCGGGCGGGTTGGGGTAGATGCTGACCGCGAAGCGGATGCGGCGCTGTCCCTCCGCAACCCACGGATGAACGACCGACGGGGTAAGGGAGACCTGCTCCATGACCGGACTCGCTCCTTCGCTGGTTTGCCGCGTCGCCGCGTCGCCGCGTCGCCATGTCGCCGTGCCGCCGGATCGCTCTGGCGCGCGCGTGCGTCATTGTGCGGCCTCCGGCTGGAGTATGCTGTGTACGGACATTCGACGGGAGGGAGGCCACGCATGGACGAGCAGCAAGAGGCACTGGAAGACCTGATCGAGACCGTGACTGGAGTCGGCTATTTTCTCGACGAAAATCTGCGCCAGCAGTTCTTCGAGGCCACCAGTGTCGACCTCGATCCCGATGACGAGCGACTCGACGTGCTCGCCATGTTCGTCATCGCCAACGCGGTGCTGCGGCGCATCGCCGACAACCGCGAGATCGAGCCCAGCCTCGCCGGTCCGAACCTCGAGAAACTCGAGTGGACGCGGGAACTCGTGGCCACGGTGGCGCGGGACACGCTCGCCGCGATGACCGCCGCCCCGGGCGGCAAGACGGCCTGGTCCGGTCCGGACGACGAGGATCTGCTCTCCTTCGCCTACGCGACCATCGCCTCGACCCACATCAACGGCCTGATCGTCGCCCTCGACACCATCGCGGAAGAGGGCGTCGATGTGCTTGGCGACGGCCCGGTGGGCTGAGCCCCGGCCGCTCGCGTCCCACGTCCCGCTGCAACCCGGAGGAGTTTCCTGATGCCCCAGGCGCCCACGGTGCTCCAGGTATCCCGGGATCACCCGCGCCCCCAGTTGCAGCGGGAGGCGTGGATTTCGCTCGACGGCGACTGGGAGTTCGCCTTCGACCGGGACGCCAGCAGCTGGCCTGGCTCGGTGACGTTCGACCGCACCATCCGCGTCCCGTTCGCGCCGGAGACGCCGCTGTCCGGGATCGGCGACGAGCGGTACACCCAGGCGGTCTGGTATCGCCGCCGGTTCGCGCCGCCGCCGCTCGCCCGGGGCCAGCGGCTGATGCTCCGGTTCGGCGCCGTGGACTGCGAAGCCGCCGTCTGGGTCAACGGCGGTCTCGCCGGGACCCATGACGGCGGCTACACGCCGTTCTCCCTCGACATCACCGATCTGCTGGCCGGCGGGGAGAGCGACGAGGTCGTCGTCCGCGCCGCCGACGACCCGCACGATCTCGCCCGGCCCCGCGGCAAGCAGGACTGGAAGCCGGAGCCGCACGCCATCTGGTACCCGCGGACCACGGGCATCTGGCAGACAGTCTGGCTGGAGCGGGGTCCCGCGCTCCGCATCGAAGCGCTGCGCTGGACTTGCTCCCTCGACCGCGGGGAGATCGGGCTGGAGGCCGGGATCGGCGGCGGGCGCCGTGAGGGCCTCGCCCTCGAGGTCACGCTCTCGGCTGGAACCGGCGCAGGCAGGCGGACGCTGGCCAGTGAGCGGTATTCGGTCGTCGCTGGCGAGGTCCGGCGGCGGATCGGGCTGCCGGACCCGGGGATCGACAGCGGCCGAAACGACCTGCTCTGGAGTCCCGGTTCGCCGACCCTGATCGAGGCGGAACTCCGGCTTGTCGGCCCGGACGGCGCGGTCCTCGACGAGGTCGCCAGCTACACCGCCATGCGCGAGGTCCGGGTGGATGGCGACCGGTTCCTGCTGAATGGGCGCCCGTTCTACCTGCGGCTGGCGCTCGATCAGGGCTACTGGCCCGAAAGCGGCCTGACCGCCCCATCAGTGGATGCCCTGCGCCGGGACGTCGAACTGGCGAGGGAAATGGGCCTGAACGGCGTCCGCAAGCACCAGAAGGTCGAAGACCCCCGGTACCTGCACTGGGCGGACCGGATCGGACTGCTGGTGTGGGCCGAGATGCCGAGCGCCTACCGGTTCGGCCGCCGATCCGCCGAGCGCATCGCGCGGGAGTGGGCGGATGCCGTGCTGCGGGACGCCAGCCATCCCTGCATCGTCGCCTGGGTGCCGGTCAACGAAAGTTGGGGCGTGCCCGATCTGCCCGCCTCGCGGGAGCAGCGGGATTTCGTCGCCGCCCTCTACTACCTGACACGGTCGCTCGACCCCACCCGGCCGGTGGTCGGCAACGACGGATGGGAGATGGCCGCCACCGACCTGGTCTGCATCCACGATTACGACGGCGATCCCGCCGTGCTGGAGGCCCGCTACGGGGCGGGCATGGATCCGGACCTGCTGCTCCGCCGGGAACGGCCGCTCGGCCGCAGGCTGCTGCTGGAGGGGGAGGAGTACCGCGGCCAGCCGCTTATCCTCTCCGAGTTCGGCGGCATCGCCTACGAGCCCGGACCGGCGGGCGAGGGCGCCTGGGGCTATTCCCGGGCAGGCAGCGACGCCGCCTTCGCCGCCCACTTCACGGCGATGCTGGAGGCGGTGCGCCGGTGTCCCCGGTTGGCCGGTTTTTGCTACACGCAGTTCGCGGACACCTACCAGGAGGTCAACGGCCTGCTGCGCGCCGACCGCACGCCGAAACTGCCGCTCGCCCGGTTGGCGGCCGCCATCTCGGGGGCGCCGCGACCGCAGGCGGTGGAGACAGGAGACGGTTCGGGCTTCGCCTGAGCACGGGGTCAGCGGCGCCGCTGGTGCTCGCGGATGATCTGTTCGGCTTCGGCGATGGCGGCGACGGCATTTTCGGAGGGCCGCTCCGCGAGGGTGGCCTGATGCCGGGCGCGGTGCACCGCGACCGCGCCGGCATCGTCGAGTTCGAGGGTGAGCGGCGCGTCCGGCACGCGGGTGGCGATGGCCGCGACGGCGTCGGCGACGCGGCTGATCACCTCCGGCCGGATGGCGGGGTGCGCCAGGGTGCCGAGGAGGACGAGGATCTCCTGCCAGTCGGCCTCGGCAAACGTGAACCGCTCCATCGGCGCTCCCGTCCGCGGCGCGGGGGCCGCGCGGCGCGGGCTAGCGGTGGCGGAAGGTGATCCGGCCGCGGGTCAGGTCGGAGGGGGAGAGTTCGACCACCACCCGGTCGCCGGGCAGCACGCGGATGAAGTTCGTTCGCATCTTGCCGCCGAGGTGGCCGAGAATCGAGTGGCCGTTGTCGAGTTCGACGGTGAACATGGCGTTGGGCAGCGCATCGACCACCCGGCCATCGACGGTGACCGCGTTGGGGTTTTCCTTGCGCGGCCGCACTTCCGTGGTCGGCGGGGGCGGGGGAGCGGTCGGCTTCCGGTACTGGGGCTTCTTCGGCAAATCTGGCCTCCTGG